>CAZRMY010000054.1:0-315 GCA_964601295.1 uncultured Thermoplasmatales archaeon
CTAACGGATAATAATCAATGTTATTATTATTTATCTCATAGGGTGTATCCCAAATAACACCATTATTGGTAGCATCAGGGTATTTCTCCTCATAATCATCCCAATAGTTACCCTCATAGCCATCATCCAATTTATTCTTCGTCATGGAACCAATGGGTATATAAATGGGCGTCATAAGATCAATAAAAGTATTGTGATGAACGCTGTTTAAACTACCCAAATTAACAGAGACACCATGGACACCATGGGCGATTCTGTTGTTAATAACCCGATTACCTGACCCGCCAATAGCAATTGCATCAAGGCCGGTATGGG
>CAZRMY010000054.1:325-11581 GCA_964601295.1 uncultured Thermoplasmatales archaeon
TGCCGACATACGTTATCCCAATGGAAAGAGAGGATGCATAAGGATGTATCGTACAATCAATAATGTCCACGTTTTCAACAGGATATGCAGCGGAACCGGTGATTTCACCCATTGAGATACCCCAGGTATTCCCCGCAATATCACAGTGCTCAATAGTGATATCATTACAGTCTCGCCTGAAATCTATAGCTCCAGAGGTCATAATATGAAAAGTACTATTAAAAATCAGTAAACCTGAGAAATTCTGACCAGCTAAACCAATTTTACCCATTTCAAAATCACAATTAACAAATGATAAATCCGCGCAACCAACAGCGGTTCCGTCAATATATACCGAACGCGATGCAGGTCCAGTATTTCCAATAAAACAATCTGTAAAGGAAACACCAGTGACTCCATCTAAAATAATGCCATCAACTTGGAAATCCATTGAACTTCTAATGAACGATATTTTTTCTATAGCAACGTTGTCTGAATTAACGAGCAAATGATCAACACCAACCGGACAGTCATTAATCACTCCTGCTTTACTTTCACCAGTAAGTGTTAATTCCTTATCAACAATGAGACCTTCAGCGTACACACCCTCATAGATGTATATTGTATCACCATTTGTCGCTGCATCAATAGCATCTTGAATGGTGGTATAATCAGCGCCACCATCATCATCGACATAAATAGTATCAAAGGTAGCTGTCACACCTATATTTGGTGCAATATCTGCCCCAGACACACTAAAAGCTAGGGCGATAGAGAGTATAACTGCTGCTTGTATAAACGAATGTATTTGTTTTGCTTCCTTCATAATTTTAACCCCTTATAACAATCCATTAATAATATTATAAAATACTCTTTATAAATACTTTATTTGGAAATTTTCGAACAGCAAATAAGTATAATACCTTATTGCAGATATACTAGTCATTAAAGGGTAGAAAGGGTCTGAGGAAAAAATATGAAATAGTATGCTATAAAGGGGAATATACATTTCATATTTCAGACCCGTAATGTACTCTATGTCTACATTTTTATATATACTTTATTTGGAAATTTTCGAACAAAACAATATACACCTGGCAATTTATAATAAAAACAGCATTACTCCCAGGTAAAATCAACCCATAGATCCTTGAATTTCTCAATCAACGAATACGGTTTATATCGTAAAATAAGCTGAATGACACTCCGCTTATTTTTAATAACATACAGCTTCTCATCATTTTCAATAACAATATCAACAACGTTATACTTCACCAATTTCCTTAAATGATAGGACAACGTTGATGGCGCAACCGCAATCTCTTGCAATATTTCTTTATGTTGCGCAGATGTATGTTTCAATAGATGCAGCACGATACGGAGGGGGATCTCCTGGCGAAGCAACGCAAGAATTTTCCGGTCTTCACTCCCCAGCTCCCCTTTGATGTAATACCGACGATAGCCCCCCTCTTTCACTGCTTGAACCACATCATTTCGCTCAAGATATAATAGATGATAATCCGCTAGCTGACTACTAATGTTAAGCAGTTCAGCGATGCGAAGAGCATGCAACCCAGGGTTTTCAGCGATCAGCTGATAGATTTTCCGCCGGGTTTCAAGTTCAGGTATTTCAGACATAATGTTATCTCTTTATTGTCCCTATAAACAATAACAGCAGTATGATGATATCAAATAACCATAAGTTCATGGGTTCATCAACAAGTGGTACCGTACGAGAAAACAATCGAAGACTAACAAGTAATTCTTTTATAAAAAACACCAAAAAAACACCGCCTAGAAACAGCAATTTCTGGTTTTTCTTCTTTCTATAATTATTGAGTGTCAACAGTAATAAACCAAAGGTAAGCATTGTAATACTAGCAGTTATGGCAATATCGACGTACTGCATACGCTACCAACCCACTCTCCGCTTATCGAAATGAAAAACTGTGATATAATGGTTACTTCTATTTTCGCTGTTTTGCTGATTTTCCAATACCAACAAAGAACACCGCTATCAATGAGAACATAAAAATATAGAACAAAACAGCTACAAGCATGGGTACTGACTCAACAAATATTGTAATCTCATGAAGACTAAAAGAGGGCGAGTATACAATTATCAACAGCTCACCGGTGTCACTTACTTCTGCAGTCCAAACAGGGTTAGTTGATGGTGCAAACACAGTATCAACATGATTTTCAGCTGTTAACTCTATACCATCAAACATCAATTTGATATCTGAATCTAGAACGTTATATGCGTTTATTGCGTTTTCATGTATGTGAATCGCAAAAAATTTCCCCGGGGTCCCTTGTTCTCCACTGACAGTGAGAGAAACTTGTTTTTCGGTTATTTCATTTACTGCAATGGTGACTTCCTTGGAGAATAACTCGATAGCCGAATTCTTGTTGGCATCTACGGTGACAACACCACCTACCTCATCGGATTTAGAGTCAACTAAGTCTTGCAGTAATTTTTCTGTAGATGTTTGAGTGGACTGCGAGTCGGTTTTTTTGGTAAGATAGAAATCTTGTTCTATATTACCGGGGGCTGCAATTACAAGTGTATCTGTGGTGCTACTATAGCCTATTTTTTTGATTTCAAATAGATACGTTCCTGTATCTGCAATACTTATTGTGTAATAACCGGTTTGATCTGAGTAGGTACAATACTGAGTATTATCTGTATCTGTTGCATCCATTACACAGATAGTAGCAGTTAACGGCTGATTGTTTTGATCGTAAATATACCCAAAAACGTTGATATCTTCAATTAACTGTTGTATGATAATAGTTGCACTCGCCTGCTGATACCCAGATTTAGTCGCCGTTATGCGAAATTCAGTATCTTGATCTACTTCAGGAGCAGTAAGATACACCTGGCCAGTAGCATCAGTCTGATACAAGCTCCCACCAAAGGCGACAGTGGTGTCTTCTACAGGTGTTCCGTCAGCAGTTATCATCACCAAAAATTCATTCCCCTCAACAGCTGAGCTAATCGAGGTTATATACAACTGTGGATCAGGGAGTATTTCTTTATTCTGTATTAATATATCAACGGTTGTGGGCAAGTATCCTGATTTTGAAGCAGTTAGTTTGTAATAAGTATCCGTAGCTACCTCAGGTGCCGCAAGTCTGAGATGACCGTTAGCATCTGTTGTTGATACACTTCCACCAAATGAAATCTGAACGGTTGATACTGGTTGACTATCCGCGGTGACAATGATTTCAAAATTATCATGTTCTTCAACAGAATCAGGAGTTGAAATCTGCAACTGAAGTTGCTGTTCAGTATCAGCAAAACAAATCATCCCTGTCTCTGAGCCTGCGTAGAGCTTGTTGTCATATATCGCCGGTGTTGATTGAAGTGCCATGTTCTCCTCTGAGTAACTCCATTGCAAGACACCGGTGTCAAGATCAAGACACCAGAGCCCCTGTTGATTAAATGGGCCTGCATCATTGACAAAAAGCTTATCTGATGTTAACACGGGAGAGCTCGCAGTGTAATATATAGAAATATTCCACAGTTCATCACCCGTATTCGTATCTATACAATAGAGGTGTGCCCCACCGGAGCCACTATCATCACCGATATACACTTTGTCATTAGCTACTGCAGGTGAGCCTGAACCAAATAGATGGACATATGGGTTTTCATATGTCCATAGTTTATCCCCGGTTCCAGCATCTAATTTATATAACCATAAACCACCTGCGATCATAACTGTATCCTTGTAGACGACAGGGGCAGATTTTATTTCAACATTATAATCAGTATAGGTCTGCCAGTCCACTACGCCGGTTGTCGCATTTAATGCATATACATATTCACCAGATCCAAACAGCACATTTCCCTGGTAATATGCTGGTGATGAATGAATTGGCTTATCTGTTGTATGTTTCCATAAAAAAGAGCCATCATATAGATCAATAGCATAACATGCTGTATCACGTGAACCAACAAACACGCGTCCCTCCACAATTAACGGAGATGAAAGAATCTCAGCATCTGTCTCATACGTCCATAAGATCTCTCCAGTTAACGCATTCAGACAATAAATAGTATGATCAACTGATCCGACGACAACGTAATTTTCTGATACCGCAGGTGAAGACCACCCCATTCTCCCGATGGATTGATTCCATTTGAGATCACCTGTTGCTGCATCTAAACAATAAAAAATTCCATCATTTACACCAAAATAAATACTATGATCAACAACTGCTGGTGAGGTCCGCACCGGGCTATCAATAGTATATTTCCATAAAACATTATTTGACACAGGAGCAGATCCGGAGCTAAAACCTGTTCGGCCTGTATCATGTTGAAACATCAGCCAATCATCACCAATATGTTTACTGTCGTCATCTCCGCTAACCGATTGAATCATTCCCACAGGTAACACAAGTACGATAAGTACTATTATGATCATGTATTTATAGCGTGTTTTTTGCATATATTCCCCATTTATAGCATCTGGCCACTAAGCAATCCCAAAGTGGCTTCTTATATTTTTTCATCAATTTGTTAGCTAATAAACCGATGTATCCTGTATTGTATGATGTATTCAGGGTATGGTGCATCCTCATCACTCACCAGTCTCATTGTTATTCTTTGTCACGCTTGAGTATTTATACTTTATTTGGAAATTGTCGAACTAAAGATAACCAGTAAACCGCATACCCTGAACACAACCCCATGCTAATTATTATATTTCAACAACACATTCATAAAACATCGTAGTATACGGACGGTATGAAAACATGGACTGGGTATATCTTCTCATAGGCAGTATTGTCACACTATTTGCCCTTAGCCTCACAATAGTAGCACTTCTAGGATATAAAGAATACAAAAAAACCAAATTAGCACTAGTCGCCGCGGTCTTCATACTATTTGTTGTTAAAGGAATCGCATTAATAATTGGAATATTACTCAATGACACAACATTCATTGAATCACAACAAGTGTTATGGATCTTTGATCTACTTATCTTAAGTCTTCTTTATGTAACATCACTGAAGAAATAAAAATTGAATGGAGATAATCCTACCCTTATCTCCAGAATATTTTTGCTTTTAATTTCCAAAAGGATTAACAAGAAACATCTCAACCGATTGCTCATCAGTTCGTTCAACCTGATCATAAACAGTTACCGTTAATGTTCGCTTCCCAATGATTCGTTCATTTAGTGCCCAGGAATACGGTGCTTCAGTGTCATCAAAGGATATATTGTTACCAAGATCAAAAAACACATGATTAACACCGGACATCTCATCTTGTGCATCAGCTATAATGGTAAGCGGCCCAACACCAATAATCATTGAGATAGGAAGTTGAATTAACTGGGTATCAAACAACATAACAGCACCCACTGCTGGCCGGGTAACATTTAAGGTAGGCGGGGTAGCATCGATACTAAACTCGTCATCGCACACACCATACCCGGTGTCACCATCATAAGAAGCCCCAACACGAACCAGATATTTCGTATGATCCGCAACACTGTTATCAGGTATCTCCCAGGTGTATTCACCCGTGTTAGAAACCCCTGAGACGAGTTCAATCCAATCACCCCCATTAACATTATATTCAATATCAATGAAGGCATCCGGTATTTCAAAACCGGAAGCATCACTTACGACATATGAAATTGGTACAGATTTCCCAAAGAGCTCCTCTCCTAAAGGTGACAAAACCGTTACCTGCGGTGGCGCAGACTTCCAAACTACCAACGGATAATTATCGGCATTATTGAAACCGATTTCATACGAGGTATCCCATATAACGCCATCATTGGTTGCATTCGGATAACGCTCCTCATAATCATCCCAATAGTTCCCCTGATATCCGTCATCCCAGCTATTTGCACCAGGCGTTTCACCAGATATAGAAGCATGATTATTATTGTTCTTAAAGTTGTTGTGATGAATACTATTTTTTGATGCTCCAACATTGATGAGTACGCCACTACCGTATTGAAACGTATGATTATGTACCTCATTATCAATGATATCACAGTATGTCGTATCTGCACCAAACATGACACCAAAATAATCGTTATTATATACCTTGTTATTAACTATAGAAATATCAGAAGAATACTTCACAGATACCCCTGCATTTGAATGATTATAAATAGAACAATTCTTCACGAGTATATCCTGAGAGTGTATAGAATCCGCAATAATATAATATCGTGTAATAGTAACACCCGTGTTTGAACCACTTATAAAACAATCTTCAATAGACGAACTCTGTATACCCTCACAATAAACACCCTTTTGAAAGCCATTAATGCGGCAATTACTCACTTCAACATTGGTATTTTTAAACATATTAATTCCAGCACCAATACTAAACTCGCTATCAAAGATACAATCAAGAATTTTATTATCACAATGCCCCGTTGCATCAGCATCAATGGTCACACCATTTTCACATAACGCATTACCTGAATGATCACTTGTAATCAAACAATTTGAAATAGTACAACCAGACACATTATCCAAAAAAATACCTTTTAAAATAACAATATCAATACCTCCATAAAACACCATTAGCCTTATCGAATCTAGGGTTACTCCATCAGCAGTAACAGTGACAATGTAATTATGAAAATGCTCATGACCGCCATAGTCCAAGCTGATAATCGTGTTATCCCTACTTTCTCCAATTAAACTGAGACTTGTGTTAATATAAATGTATTGTGAATACGTTCCATCAAACACAAAAACAGTATCTCCAGAGCTCGCCGCATCAATACCATCCTGAATATATTGATATGGATGATCCTCTGATCCATCCCAGGGACCTGCGGTATTATCATCATCAACATAAATAGTATCCAACACTGCTGTAGACCCTACCGTCGGGTCTTTTTTGATGTATAGTGCTGTTCCAGGCATAACAAATGCAAAAGCAACAGCAACCACAATAACTGCCTTTAAAAAATGGTCTATATCATATTTCTTGTTCATTGTTTTCCCCCTATAGCATACGTACGTTGAATTATATTATAAAATAGACAGTATTTAAATATTTTGGAAAAAATGATAACAATTTCACTCTTTAATAAAATAAAAAAAATGGAGATGCATATCTCCACATGATGTTTACATGCTGCTGTGCATCTTATTCTGAAAGAGGCTGTGCTAGGAGATTGATGTAGAACAATGGTAATTCAGCAGTAGCTGTACGCCCAGCGTTATCCATAGCAGTTACAGAGAACACTTTCGATCCGAATCCTCGATCAGCGACCTCCCAGAGATACGGAGGCGTATAAATCGGCTCACTAGAGAAGTCACCAAGGCTAAATACCGTATTATTCACCCCAGACATGTTATCTTGAACTTCAGCATTTGCCAAAAACGACCCAATTGCAATTGCTTGATCTGAACCAGAGAGCGTTATCAGTTTCATATTAAACACAATAACATCTCCTTTTATCGGCCGAACAAACTCAATACTCGGTGGTGTACCATCGATAGCAAACTTAACCGTTTTATCATAACCGGTTGTACCCTGATACTCTGCCAGCACCCGAATACGATATGATTCACTATCTTCTAACGTATTATCCGCGATTTCCCATTCATACTCCCCAGTGTTCTGAATATCTGAGGCGATATCAATCCACTCCCCATTGTCTATGTTATATTGTATGGTAATTTCTGCATCAGGTAGTGGCTCATCTGTTATAAAGTTAAACACGGTGTATTCTATCATCACTGTAGGGCCATATGGAACCTCTTCTTCACCCGTAGGATTTAACACATTTACTCGTGCTGCGGCAGGCTTCCAACTCACTAATGGGTATCGATCAAATATACGAGAGTCATCCATAATCTCATAGGGGGTATCCCAAATAACACCATTATTGGTAGCATCAGGGTATTTCTCCTCATAATCACCCCAGTAATTACCCTCATAGCCATCATCCCATCGGTTATTCTGATTAACCGAGGGTGTAAAGGTTGCATGCTCAGTATTATTACTGTAGCTATTATGATGTATCTCATTAGCCGTAGGTGTTTCACCAGTCAAAGTACCCAGCTCTAAGCCCTTCGCGCCATGGTTATAGATATGATTGTTCAAAATAAGTGAATCACGTAATGAACCTAGGCTAATACCAATGTTGTTATCATGAATATCACAGTCAATAATACCAACATTGTTCAGTGCACTAGTTGCTTTAATACCACACAAGTTATCGAATAACTCACAATTAATAATATCTATATTTTCTAGAGTATCCGCCGTGGTCAAATATATCGCTCTATTTGCATCCTTGATCTTACATTCCTCGATTAAAATATCAGCACCTTTTGTTATTACTAAACCATGAGCATTAACATCATGAATTGAACAATTCAATATTTCCAAGGTAGAAACTGAAGTACCGATAATACGAATCACATCACTAAGAAACGTTTCAAATTCACAACTGTCAATAGTAAAATCTTCAACACCTCCTATAGCTTCAATAGCATTACCATAATAGTAATAACCTGGCCAAGAGTCTTCAACGGGACGTGAATAACAACTGTGAATATTTAGACCTTGGACATCATCAAAATACATCCGACCATAAATCTCACAATTAGTAATGACCGCGTCAGATGTATCCTGTAAAAAAATACTTTTCATATCGTAGAGATCACTAAAGCACCCGGATATAACAACATTAGAGGATTTAATAAACGACATCCCTGATGCCTCGGGATACCTTGCTCCTCGAGCATTCGTCCTAATCACCTCGCAATCAATCACTGAATTACCTGTCGTCTCTGTATCACCTGCTGCAAAAAAAATGCCTTTTCGCAAATGAGTAATTGGTGTATGCCCATCAAGCGCCGGACCAACATAACAATCATACACCATACAATGAGAGGTACCATTAAACAATAGACCATCGGCGACAAGAACTGAAGAACTCGCAGTAAACCACAGCGAGATTGACTCAACGGTAACATTATCTGCTTCAACTATAATCATAACTGGAAAAATACTGTCTGGAATACTTGACGGCCATGTGTCATTCATCAGAATAATTGTGTTTTCTTGACTCTGCCCCTGAAGTGTTACTTCTTTATCAATGATAATATTGACAGGGTATGTTAAAGTATATATGCCATCATAGACATAAACAGTATCGCCATCTGTTGAAGCTGCTATACCTTCTTGAATGGTCGAGTAATTACCTGGACCAGAACCACCGACGTGGATAATATCCGATAGATTCCCTGTTAATTGCGTCGTCGATTTGTTGTTAGCAATACCAGATGAACTCGAACATATCAATACTAATACTGCGGCTATTACTAATACTGGCTTTAAAATATGTATCCGTTTAATTTTTTGTTTCATGTAATTTCCCCCTTAAAGCATACGTTTATAATTATTATTCATTTATTACTATATAAATCTTTCTTAAGCGCAAAAAAAGAAAGAAAAAGATAGAGAGATTTCATATTAAAGAAGCTTCTCTAAACGAAATATGACCCAAAGAGAAGTTCAAATACTGGAAATCTTTCACAGATCCGGTGTAATAACTGAGTAAACAACGAAATCATAGAGTTTTTCATCATTGGTGTTGCAAGTGATACATCAAGCTCGATATAGTCGCTGCTGTCTTCACTGTTCACCAGTTTAACGGTTCCTGTGAATTCCGTTTCTTGCTCATCTGGTGCAACCACAGTGACATCAATAGTAAACTCACCGTCTTCAGGAGCAAGATCCGTGCCACTCTCAGGCGAAAACGTCCAAGTACCCCACTCAGGATACGATTCTATTTCCCAGTCAAGCAAGGACTCAGGATCACCCGCATTCTCGATCGTTATCATACCACTCACTTCTGCACCAGGTTCAATATCACTCCAGCTGAGATCACCACTACCATCAAGATCAGGTATCTTCGGAAGCTCCTCAAACGTGGCAGTCACGGTTTTATCGGCATCCATCAACAGTGTCTCAGGGTTCGTATCACCAGATAAATCACCACTCCAGCCGATAAACTCCCAACCAGAGTCTGGACTTGCGGTAAGCTCAACAGTGGTACCATCGACATACGGACCGGAGGTTGGATCAATTTCTATAATTCCGCGACCAATTGTGTTAGTTATTAAATCAAATGTTTGTTTAAACTCTGCAGTAACTGTTTTATCACTATCCATTAACAGTGTTTCAGGATTGGTATCACCAGAAAGATCACCAGACCAACCAATAAACTCCCAACCCTCATCAGCAACAGCATCAACCTCTACAGAAGTTCCATCTATATATAATCCGCCTGTTGGATCAAGAATAACTGTACCATTACCTAAAACATCTGTAGTTAACGTCCATACATCAGATCCATCTGAGATAAAGATATTTCCATCAATCAAATCTGTTGGTACTGGACCGCCACCTTCTTTATCATAGCCAGCTACTACCGGCGCATAAGGTGGAAGACCATCAGTTGTTAGATTTATTAATGTATTACCAACAGAAGCCCCAGGTTTTATGTTAACCACGATATTCATCAATAATTCAGGTTGCGTACTTGGCGATAATAAATTAACACCTGTAAAATCAATTGCTGAAGCAGCATACCACGCTGGTGTGACGGTGTCATCACCTACACCATATGAGTTCCAAGATGCTGACTGTGCAACTGTTCCATCAATATTTATTCCAACTACCTCAATTTGTGTAGCATCATAATAAAAATTTACATTATAATTAGCAGTTGTTACATTCCATTCACCAATAACTTGAACAACATGATTAATATCCCCAATATTAGCAATTGAGTTTTCAACCTTAATATATCTATCGCTTGACGGTGAGACATTACTCGGGGTTGTTTCATTGTTAGCAATTAATGCTGAAGCCGGCATCATAAATGCAAAAGCAACAGCAAGAGCTACAGCAGCCTTTAGAAAATTGTTTGGTTTATAGGTTTTTTTCATAATTTCCCCCTATAGCATACGTACTATAGGGTATTATATAAAGAACATACTATTTAAATATTTCGCATTAGGAATAAAAATATGAATAAAAAAATAAAAAAAGGCGTGATCTAATTATAGATCACAAGACACTATTCTATGCTGCCGTAGCGGAGACTACTAGATCCAACATTGGAAATCGCTCGAGGAGTCTCTGCAAAATCTGGATGAGGAACGACTGTATTAAATTCTTCACAACAGGTGTAGCTAACGATACATCTAGTTCGATATAGTCGCTGCTGTCTTCACTGTTCACCAGTTTAACGGTTCCTGTGAATT
>CAZRMY010000055.1:0-11443 GCA_964601295.1 uncultured Thermoplasmatales archaeon
ATGTTACAGCTGGTAAATGGATGCAGAGGATTTTTGGTTTAATAATAATTGTTATAGGTATAATTATGGCTCTTCGCTTTTGGAATATTAATTTATGGTAAAAAACAGGGGCAATATTTTTATCAAATTTTGAAATGCAGAAAATTTCCCAACAGGAAAAAACTTAATTTTTTCACCCGTGAATCAGGGTTCAAATCCCTTCCCCTGCATCTTTTTCTACGAGAAATTGAAGAATTTTTTTAATATTAAAAAGTGTTCAAATTCCTTCCCCATTCTTAGGAAATTGATAAAATGATATAAGAGGTATTATGAGAGCATCGAGGCTTTAGCTTAAGGAGCAATTACTGATGGTATTGTAACCTAACACAAAAAAAACCCTTGATGAGAACCAGGGAAAACTATATAAGGGTTAGAAGGTGTATAGTACTCTAGAAAGAAATAGAAATGTGAGTTACCCTCTTAAAAGCAGAGGATAGATTTATTTTTTATTTTTTTTATAAGATATAGCTAAAATAATAACAAAGTAATGGGTTATACATGAGTCGAAATAAGAATAGAAGAAGACGTAGTAACGATAATAAGAAACCTAAAAAAGTGATTAGATGCAAATTACTGAATAGACCCGTATTCGAACATGAGGTGTGCTCTAAATTTAGTAGTAAAGTAAGTTCTCATACTCAAAGTACGTGTGAACATTGTAAATATGCATTTTGATGGTTATTTTTTATAATAAATCAAAATTTGGGGAAGTATAAATGAAAGGAATCGTTAATTGGTACAGCGTTAGAAAAAAATGTGGACTAATAGAAGGACAAAACGGTAAAAATGTTATGGTCTATGAAAAAGACATACCATTTTTAACATTACTTCATGCAGGTGACCCTGTAGAATACCTTATAGAAAAAACAACTAACGGACTAAAAGCAACAGACATAAAAGAAACAAGTAAGTAAAACTATTTTTGAAACTATTACAAAGTTAAGAAGATGATACACAATGAATTTTGAAAAACTACATCTAAATAAAAAATTACAAAGGAAAATATGTGAAATTGGATTTAAGGATCTGACGCGTATACAAGAAAAATGTATACCTGAAATATTAAAAAAAAGAGATGTCGTAGGGCAAGCAGAAACAGGATCTGGTAAGACACTTGCTTTTTGTCTTCCAATTCTAGACCGGATTAAACCAGAAAAGGGTTTACAAGTCCTTGTGTTAACACCAACAAGAGAACTATGTGTTCAGGTAACGACTGTCTTTAACGATTTTGGAAAAAATCTTGGGATTACCATAAGTGATATTTATGGTGGGGTAAACATCGTACCTCAAATAAGAAACATCCCTAAATCTAATATAGTGGTTGCAACACCCGGACGACTATTAGATCATATACATAGAAAAACTATTGATTTAAGAAATATAACCTGCTTGGTTCTTGATGAAACTGATAAGATGCTTGAAATGGGATTTATCGAGGATGTTGAAAAAATAATAAAACATCTCCCAAGAGAGCGGCAAACGTTGATGTTCAGCGCAACCATATCAGATGAGGTATACCGGATAGCAAAAAAACATTTAAAAAATCCATCAATAATTAGAACAAAATCTTTTGTAGATACCGATAAATTAAACCAAAAGTATTATGACATATACAACCAGAACGATAAATTTTCTCTCCTGTTACATTTACTTAAAAATTCAACACCCGGTCTAGCAATTGTATTTTGTGCGACTCGAAAAGAAACAGATATTGTTGCAAAAAATCTTCGACATCAAGGGATAAATGCTTGTGAAATACATGGTGGAATGGGACAAAACAAGCGATTAAAGTCGCTTAATCGCTTAAAAAACCAGAAAATAGATGTACTTGTTGCAACGGATGTAGCTGCTCGAGGGCTTGACATAAAAGATGTTTCACATGTATATAACTATGATGTGCCTAAAACACCTAAGGAATACATTCATCGAATAGGTCGTACGGCAAGAGCTGGTGAAAATGGAAATGCAGTGACATTGCTTACCAGACGAGATCATGATAACTTTAGAAGAGTTCAGAGTGATGGAAAGCTTAGTATAGAACAAGCGCATTTTCCAAAATTTAATAAGGTACCATTCTTCAGAAGATCCCAAAAGAGAAAAAAGCAATATTTTAGAACCTATTAATCCAAACTTAACGTAATAACACATAACTGGGTTTCAACTTTGTGCCATTGAGCATAGGTGGTATATTGCAATCGATTTTTTCTATAGATAAAGCGAGTTAAACATGAAATTGAACGTCCCTCCGCGGTATAATCAATAAAATAGGTGAAGAGAATAGCTTATAACCAGGTAAAAAAACTCTTTTTAATTATGGTTTTAGTTGGCAGGAATCTCTGGAATACTTCTTCAACGTCTTTTTAGTTTCGTATCGTTAATACCTCAAATTTTATAACTACTAAGTGTATATCATCTAGAAATAATAATTATTTATTGAGGAGAGTTAACCATGCCTGTACAGGTATCAGAAAAAGAGTTATCACAGACGGGTATAAAAGAACTTGATGTCCAACTCGGTGGCGGTGTACCCCTAGGAAGCACCGTGCTTGTCGTCGGCAGCAGTGGATCAGGGAAAACAACCCTCTGCATGCAATACTTGATAAACGGAGCAAAAGAAGGAGAACGTGGCGTATTTTTCACCATAACCGAACCACTGTTCAAACTTACAAAAAACCTTGAAGGGTTCGATTTCTACGATAAAAAATTGATAGAATCAGGCATGGTAAACCTTATAGACCTTCGTATTATCAGCGAACGACTGGGGCTTGATGCAGAAAAATACACGGTTGAAGACGCTGGAGCACTCCTAGATATACTAAAAGATATCGCTGAAGAGCTTAATGTTAAACGACTTGTTATCGACTCGATAACCGCGCTCTGCTACCGGCTGCAAACCCGGGAGATGATCAGAGATTTTATCTTCAAACTCGGCACCTCCCTTGCCGCAATGGACTGCACCACCCTGATGACCTCAGAAGTACCGCCCCAAACATTCAGATACTCACAATACGAAATTGAAGAATTCATCGCTGATGGTATCGTATTCCTCGGAGATATCGACCGAAAAGGCGACCTCATCCGCACACTCCAAGTCATCAAAATGCGAGGAATCGCTCATAGCCGAACCAAATTTGCTATGAGCATCTCAGCAAAACGTGGCATCGAACTCACACCACTCTTAAAATCACGGGGGTAAACAATCTATGGCAAACACCATCATCGAAGGCATACGAGAACGTATCGCAAACTCAGCGAAAGTAAACCAATCAGTCGGTATCATCGTACCCGGCAATAACTACGCAGATACCCTTGAAGCAATCGTCCACCACATGGTGAGCACCCCTCAAGCAACCTGGGTGTATGTCACCATTACCAAACCATTTGACTCAATCAAGAAAAAATACAAAGACATCTCAGAACATAAAAACATCAAATTCATTGATTGCATCTCACACGCTGCAGGCATCGCCAAGCTCGATTCAGAATGCATCTACATTGAAAGCCCTACTATGCTCGAAAAAACCAGCATGGAAATCATGAACATCTTTGAAGACCTCCCTCAAAAAGAAGACGCAGAAAAATACGTAATACTGGATTCACTCAGCGCCATGATGATATACAATGACGCTGAAACCGTAACTGAATTCTTCTACCGACTCATCAACAAAACACGATCCGCTGATGTTCACAGTATCAATTTAGTCGTCGAAGAAGAAGAACTCGATAAATACCTGAATAAGATAATCTACCTGAACGATAAAATCCTCAAAGTACGTGACTCCTTTCTCTAAAAAAAATACAAGATTTTCTCCATTAAAAAAAAACCTGATGAGTGATGAAACACTATGACAATATCATTAAAAGAAATTGGAGATAACAAACACACTGTGTGGATCACCCAGCCACGCGAAATAAACACCCAACTACTGGAAAGACGAGAGAAAGCCTACCAAATAGCTATGGGAAAACTAGCTGAAACACAAAAAATAGAAACAGTCATGCAAACCGCGGAAGCATTCGGCCGTGGACTTCATGCAGAATTTCTGCAGAAACAGGAACAATTTCTCTCTGTAGACGAATGGATCACAGAAGTAGTCAATCACATTTTCAACCCAATGGGTACCGCAGCAACATTCACCCACATCACCGATGACCAAGCAAAAGCAGCGATTTTCAAATGCCCGGTTGCTGATGACATACATGCTACCTGCAACCATTGTCCATTTTCATATGGGTTTGTCAGAGGACTCTTTAAAAGTGCTTTCCCTACTGGCGAGATACTCATGGGAAAAGTGATAGCCGATGGTGCACCCATGTGTGAATTCACCTTCAAACGATTCCCAACAGAAGATGACCTACGCGAACGAGAACGAATAAAAAATAAATTCAGACACCCACCGGGACGCCATGGACCTGAAAAACCTTGATACTATGAAACCAGACAAGTTCATAAGCACAGGCATTGAAAAACTTGACCGCCTCTTAGAAGGGGGTATACCTCAAGGATTCACCACCCTTGTTCTTGGCTCACCAGGTAGTAGCATTGAAATCCTTGTAAAACAAATCGCTGCCGTAGGAAATATCCTGTACTTTACTACTGAAGAATCAAAAGAAGAAGTTATTGAAACGATGAAACGATTCTCATGGAAAACAGAAAAAATAAATTTTGTAGATATCTCCTCAAGTTATTATCAGAGTGTACTTAAAGGTGAACAGAAACGAGTGAGCGTATACGAACAACGATCTAAAATGAAGCTGAAAGAGCTTATTGAAATAGGTTCCACGGCAACACCCGAGACCGCTGCAGGTGAAGAAGATTATTTAGCGATTCTATCCAATAAAGTAAAATCTGCTGAATCTGATAAGATAATTATTATAAATTCATTGGATTTTTTTCTCAGCAACTACCCACAAGAAGAGGTGCTAAAAACCATTTATGCTTCAAAAGTTGCTAATCTGAAAAACAAAGGTGTATTATTTATTGTCATGACTAAAGGAGTACATGGAGATCTTTTTGAACGGAAGATGGAAGGTCTTGCAGATTGTGTATTAGAACTGGATGTTATACAGAAAGGCTCAGCATTCGAACGTTTTTTATCAGTAAAAAAAATGCGTAATTATGCGAAAAAAATTGGTATCGCCCGCTATGCGATTGATGACAACGGGTTTGTCCTCGAAATGATCGAACGTATCATGTAACACTGAATACTTTCAATGCATGAGAAAGACTTTTTATAAGAATTCTCATATTACCAGATAACAATGAGGATTTTGCCATGTCCATGGATGAAATAAAGAACTTATCAGGTGTCGGACCCGCTACTGCAGAAAAACTCTATGATTCTGGGTATATGGATGTCATGAGCATCGCCGTTGCTGCCCCTCAGGAGCTCGCTGACGCAGCTGAATTGGGAGAAAGTACGGCCGCTAAAATCGTGCAAGCAGCACGCAAATCAGCAAAAATCGGTAATTTTGAAACAGGTGTTGTTCTCTTAGAACGCAGGAAAAACATTGGATATATCACATCAGGGTCAAAAACATTAAATGATCTACTTGGTGGACGAGGGGTAGAAAGCCAATCAATTACTGAGTTATTCGGTGAATTTGGCTCAGGGAAAACACAGATAGCACATCAATTATGCGTGAACACCCAGTTACCCAACGAGAAAGGCGGTGTCAATGGACATGTATTTTATATTGACACAGAGAACACGTTTCGCCCGGATCGCATTATTCAAATGGCGGAAGCCTACGATCTGGACCCAGATGAAGTATTACAGAAAATCCATGTTGCCAGAGCGTATAATAGCAGCCACCAGATGCTTTTAGTAGAAAAAGTAATGGAGCTCTCAAAAGAAGTAGCCGCCCGATTACTTATCGTGGATTCATTAACCGCGCATTTCCGTGCTGAATATGTAGGACGAGGCGCATTAGCAGATAGACAACAAAAACTGAATAAACATATGCATAATCTGCTACGATGGAGTGATCTAAATAATGGAGCAGTCTGTGTGACCAATCAGGTGGCAGCCAAACCTGATGCTTTTTTTGGTGATCCCACCCGGCCGATCGGCGGGCATATCGTAGGGCATACAGCAACGTTTCGTATCTACCTGCGGAAAAGCAAAGGAAATAAGCGTATCGCACGGTTGATTGACTCACCGCACCTTCCCGAGGGAGAGGCGGTGTTTACTGTAAATCGCGATGGTATCAGAGATTAAAATCCGGATACCTCAGACTACAAAAAATATTTTGATACATTTTAAAGGGTAACGACTGTACATTAAAACTTATATATATTTGTATTTCTATATTAATTATTATTGGTATTATGATAATGAATAAACAGTTGATACTCCTATCGCTACTTGTGATTGTACTTGCCTCATTATCGGGCTGCATTAATTCCAGTCAAGAAGCACAAATACCAGTTTCAGGGTCCGACGAAAATAAAGCACCTGTACCCATTATAACTATTGAAGGGGGGTTCGCACCGTTACCTGCCTATCTAGAATCAGATGATCTTGATGCATTAGTATATGCTGAAACAATAATAACCTTTGATGCCCTCAACAGCTATGATCCAGATGGTGTAATCACCGATTACGAATGGTTTCTCTACGATAACACCAATTATGAAAAACCCGAGATCGCGCATGAGTTCAGCTTAGATACAAGTAATACACACTATCCCCAGATATACACAGTGATCTTACAAGTTAAAGACGATGACAGTGCCTATGAGAGCGATGAATATCGCGTTGGAGTCGTTCCATTGCGGCAACAACTCTATTTTTCATCCTCCACACTGTCATATGATAAACCAGAAAACTCCGAGCAAAAACTATCAGTTCAGCTGGGAATCCTTCGTAAACCAACAACACTAGTATACACTTTTAACCAGCCGTTAGTATTACAGAAAGGCGGGTGGAATGCGACGATTTATTTGAAAAAACCATTGTTCACATTTATAAAAAACGCTGCGATCACGGTGTATACCGCTGATGGAGAACTACTTTCTGAATCTACCATTGGAGTCTTTCTGCCTCAAATAATCACAAAAACACCAAGCATACATATTGGAGGGATGCTGACAGAAGCATGTAGTATTGGCTCTCTTGAACTCACCATATCTGGCATATCAATTGGTCGTAAACCAAGTATTCTATATGGCGGGTCCACCGCATCAACGATCACTTTCTACTCGGTGTATGAATCATAACATACAAGTGTATCCAATGAGTTTCTCGGGCGGCTTCGTGGTGATTCAGCAGGGTAACCCACAGTCATAAGTATAACGGTTTCTAATTGTCTCGGTACCTTAAGTAACTTACTTACCTGTGGTTCATCAAATGCACCTATCCAACAACTGCCTAATCCAAGTTCTACCGCCTGCAAAGCGATGTGTTCAAAGGTAATTCCCATATCTAGTTGATACCATTTTAACGTTGGATCGGCAATTCCTGCGATTACCACAGGGGCCTCTGCGATAAATTGTTGATGACGACATGCAGACACCAGCTGGTTTTTAGTGTGCTGATCACGTACCACCACATATCTCCAGTTTTGCAAATTTTTTGCACTTGGAGCCTGTCGGGCTGCCTCCAGCAGCTGCGTGAGCTTCACAGATTCCACGGGTTTATCTTGATATTTCCGTATACTTCTCCGTGATAATATACTATCCATAACTGACATACAATAACTCACTCTCCTACAATATGAACATATACCGTGCGATTCCGAGGGCTTGTATCCAGTTCTACAAACACTACTTGTTGCCAGGTTCCATGAACTATCTGACCATCCTGAACTGGAAGGGTGATACTGGGCCCGATAAGACTCGCCCGTACATGTGAATGACCATTATCATCATGCCATGTTTCATGATGTGCATACGTACTATTTTTTGGGGCAAAACGCTCTAAAGCCACAGGGATGTCATTCTGTAAACCTGGTTCATATTCGACGGTGGTAATGCTGCCGGTTGATCCATTTACAAATACACACGCAATGCCATTCGTAATTTTTGATTTCTTGACAACTTGTTGAATTTTGCTGGTAATATCCACTAATTCAACTTCGCCTTTAGTTTTAAACTCCAACGTATCACAATATACACTCATTTCATTACACACCTCATAATTTTTTTAATATTCAGCTAACATCATGTAGGCATCGTATAGTTGTATCAGACCATACCCATAGTGATCATCATGTGCAACACCCGGTTCACTTCCTTCAAGGGTACCAATCTTCGACGCAGTTTTCATCAGCACCTCCTTAAACAACGTTACCGTCGAAATATCAGTATCATGAACGCCCCCCGCTTTAAACTCAGGGAATGCTTCTAATAACAATGCCAGACCTCCAGCGACAACCGCAGCAGCTTGTGAGGTGCCACTTAATTCGCCATACCTGCTATTTCGCCGTGTGGACATAATATTCTCACCTGGCGCAACAAGCTCAGGTTTTTTATGTGGATGCGATGACTGTAAATACTGATGACCCTGTGAGCTAAACTGGGAAATGATTAATGATTGATCAACTGATCCAACAGAAATCACTTCATCAAGTACACCGGGAAACGCTACATCACCGTCATCACTATAGCCATCGTTTCCTGCAGGTGCAACCACCAGCATTCCGTTGTCCACTGCCTGCTGAATAGCTAATGCCGTCATACTTTCATCATTCAACTGATGATAAGTTGGATGGGAACCAAGTGATAGCAAAATGATATCCACATGTTGATCGATACAAAATTGTATACTTTGTGCAATACAGCTGTCGTTGACAGAGGAATATTTGAACTGATCCGGTGGGACGACTTTAACTATCACGAGCTGAGCGGCATAGGCTATCCCACGTAAATTTATGCCTGTGAGCCGCCCGGGGAGTGATCCTCGTGCAACTAAGATACCAGCGATATGGGTTCCATGGCTGCTGTCATCATAATAGTCAGCCTGAGCACCGACATAATCCTTCCAAGCTAAAAATGAGTTCCGATCAAGCTCATGATGGCTCACATCAACACCGGTGTCAACAATGCCGATCGTAACATCAGCACCAGTGAATCCCAGCTCATATAACCGATTGATTTGAGTAGCTTCATATACCCAGTTGTTTGCTACAGGTACTACCATTGGTAACGCTGATAGAGAACCAAAAATAACGAGAAGTATGCATAGTGCACCGCCGAGAACAATTAAAGTATGTCGGGTTACCATAGTATTTCACCCTAAAATAATATTTTTCTACCTGCTGCATCTCTCCTATAAACACCAAAATCTTTTACTGTTTTTAAGGTTTTACCATCAAATACCGGTCCTTCTGCACAAACCCTGAGACCATTTCCAATGCAGCACTGACCACAGACCCCAATAGCGCATTTCATGTAACGCTCCAGAGACGCCTGAAAGGGGATGTCCCCCGCATGATCGAGAAGTTGTTTCATCATCAGCTCTGGTCCACAGGTGTAGATTGCATCAAAGGTTTTTTTCTGCATAAGGTTAATTGCTAGTTCAGAGGCAAAGCCTTTATGACCTTGTGATCCATCATCGGTAGCGATTTCAACTGTTGCACCAAGTTTTTTTAATCGCTGTACGAAAAAAAGATCGTGGTGTGTTTTAGCGCCTATCACTATGGTAACCTTTCGTTTCTGATCTATCGCTTGTTCTACTGCTGGAGCTAACATTCCGATACCGGTTCCTCCACCGACAAATAACAGGTTTTTATCGGTTAATGTAAAGCCATTTCCAAATGGCCCTCGAACGCCGATAGTATCACTTTTTCGAAGTGCATGTAACGCAGTGGTTGCTTCACCGATTTTTCTGAAGGTTATTGATTTTTGGTTAGAGTTAATTTCTGAGAGACTCATTGGTATTTCATCAACATCAGGTATCCAAATCATCACACATTGACCCGGTGTTACAGGGTTTGGAAAGTGAAAAGAAATCGTTGATATATCTGATGTTTCCTGGTGAACCGCGGTGATTTTTGTTATATATACTTGTTTCATTGGTGCGCTACTCCTATTAACTCTGAAACACTTGCATACTCATGGTCACGCATCCAGGTGGAGAGCTCTGTGCATATATCTGTAAAGATTGTGCATCCCCGGTAATATACACCAGTGCCAAGTTGTACTGCAGATGCGCCTGCCATGAGATATTCAATGATATCCTCACCGGTGGTGATACCACCAACTCCGATTATTGGTATGTTTACTTTATCGTATATTTCATATACACAGCGGATGCCAATAGGTTTTATTGCCTTGCCAGAGTACCCGCCTATTTTGTTGGACAGTATCGGTCGTTTAAGTTCAAGGTTAATTTTCATTGCTTTCACCGTGTTAATTGCCACAATGGCCGCTGCATTACCACGTTCAGCTGCCAGTGCTAGTTTGGCGATATCTGTGACGTTAGGTGAGAGTTTTACCCATACAGGTATGTCAACTGATTGTGTGACCGCTTGGGTGATCTGTTCGATTTGCTGTGGATCCGCGCCTATTTCCAATCCATAGTGTTTGGCATGTGGGCAACTAAGATTTAATTCGAGAGCATCTATACCAACCGTGGTCATCTGCTGGGCGAGTTGTTGAAATTCTGTTTCGTTTTTACCATAAATACTTGCTATTATTGGTGTTGAGCTTTGTGTAATTAAAGGGTTGAGTTCATCACAATATTCAGTTATACCTGGATTTGGGAGACCCATAGCATTAAGCAGTCCATGCTCAAGTTCGACTAGTGTTGGATTAGGATGCCCTTCATGAGGGTGCAACCCAATGGATTTAGTCACTACCGCAGCTGCTCCAGATTTAATCATTCGTTCGATGCTTCCAGCATCCTCATCCATGATGCCTGATGCAAGAATCGTTGGATTAGCTAGCAGAAGAGATCCAATCTGAGTTTTAAGATTTACCACCGCACTCATCAGGAGCCTAAAATACATCAAGGGTATAAAGTAATTTTCTCTGTAGTTTTTTTGAGGAAAAAAAATTGGTGGTGGGAAATGTTTTTGTGAGGTGATAGTTAGATGAAGAGATGTAAAATCAAGGTCGGATAGCGGTTGGTGAGGAGAGGAGGAAAGGATGGGATGAACAAAAAAAAAATGTTACCCCCGCTTAGATTTTACATCTCAACAGATGATTGTTATACCACCTCATCAGAGTTTTTTAGGCGTCTTTGTTACCCACACACCCATTATTAACAATTGTTAAATACAGGTCGAGTATAAAAAGTTTCCGATCACCAAAAAGCGTCTTAGCCCTCCTAATACTAATGCAACTATACAATAGTACACTCTAAAAAACTGTCATAAATTAACATACTAAATTATTAAATTAACAACCGTTAATTATATGAATCTATAACTTATTCGTAATGCATGATTCGAACACCCT
>CAZRMY010000056.1:0-11211 GCA_964601295.1 uncultured Thermoplasmatales archaeon
TCAAAAGCGGGTTTCACTGCAAATTCAACATCAATTATCATCTTGTATGGATTCCAAAAACACGATCAAAAGTGCTTCAAGAACGGGTTGCACGTATCGTAAGAAACGTAGCGATACAAGTCTGCAAGAAAAATGAGTGGACACCACTAGCAATGGAAGTAATGCCAGAACACATCCATCTATTTCTTAGTGCACCACCAAAATGGGCACCATCAGACATTATCAAAAGGATCAAAGGCAATGTCTTAAGGCACGTTCGCATGCTGTTTAAAGAGTTTAAGGCGTATCGGGAGAAAGAATTATGGGGTGATTCATATTATTGTGGAACTGCTGGACATGTTTCACAAGAGCAAGTGATCCGCTACATCGCAGAGCAAGACAAAGCTTTGACAGATATTAAACCTTTTAGTTATTCCATATTTGACAAGAAACAAAAGACATTAGCTGACGGGAAAGTCAGCTAATGTGGATCTCCGTTTTGAAGAAACGGAGTCTTACGGTTTATTGATAATGGATATAATGTCAAGATTCGTTCTAATACTTGAAAACGTTGTAAAATTTGATTTACTACTTGAATAAAGAATTGGTTCGTTGAATGTTTTGTTTTTGGCGTAATAAGTCCAACATCAATTATATCGGAATCACTACAATTCTCTTGGTTAATTACTGTTACAACACCTGAGAACGTTGTCTCTTCAATTTCAGGAGCTACAACAGTTACATTAACAATTACATCACCATCAGATGGTGTTAAATCTAGTCCTTCCATTGGTTCAAAAGTCCAACTACATCCATGTCCAAAATCTGGATAATCAGCTATCTCCCAATCAAGCTCTGATCCTGCATCACCGATATTTCTTACTATAAAACTACCAGTAATTGTTGATCCAGGTACTATTTCATCCCAAAACAAACTGCCCTCACAATCTAAATCAGGTTCAGAATCATCAATAACAATACTAGATATTACTATTGGAATACTCAAATTAATAACTAGTACACTTGAGACAATAAGCATTACTACTATTATTTTATTTTTCATTTTTCCTATATCCTATATTTATAAATATCTAATCTTATATGTTTTTTCATATAATTGCCTCTATAAATTAGCCTCCAGAGGATAAATAGCCACTTTTTGACTATGAACAGCAATGTTTTGTGCCATATATACACCAAAACCCTCAATTCCTATATTATATGTTTCAACCTTAGCATAAATATACTCTACAGATTGAACTGAGATAGGGAAACTGGATTTTTGATTTACGCTAAGTAATAAATCACCAGATTGTATACTTCCTGCTTTTATCCATCTACCATCAACAAAAATAATATGATTAGGGGTAACATGTAGATTTCCATTGATTATCAGATAATACTCTGTCATTTCATTTGGTTTATGATAATAAACATCTGTCACCCGTGCAGGTCGCTTTATACCATTTGTGACATCAAACGAAAGAACAATATCATCAATCCCAACATTTTCAATATTCTTATATGAACCATCAGCCATAGTTATCTTTGTACCTGCAAGAAAACATGTACCATCATTATCATCATTCACCACAGTTACTGATAATGGTAATGACCAATCGCTTAAAGCACCATATCCATCTTTAGCTCTTATCCTAACATCATAATTTCCAGATATATCCCATGCATGGGATCGTGAAGTAAGAAGCCCTTCCGGCCAAGGAAAATCATACCAACTACTATATTCATTCCCCCAATCCCATTGATAATACAACAAAAAATCATCATCAGGATCAATTGTTTTAGAATAATAAAAATGTGATATGCCAACATCGATATTATCTGGACCATTTGGCCTGTTAGGCCTATTTGGTGGATTATTTGGAATAGGAACAGATACTGGCATGGTTACTTCAAGAGTTGTCCATTCACTTTCTGCACCATATATATCTCTTGTTTTTACCAAAATTGTATAATCTCCTTCTTCAGTCCAACAATGTGTTGCGGTTACTTCAACGTTTGAGGAATATGGACCTATCTGTTCATTATCTATATCATCTCCCCAATCAATGATGTAATAAACATCATTACCATCGGGATCATCACCTACTATGTTATAATCATATATTACACCATATTCACCATTTGTTTCACCTTCAATATTTGGAGCATTTGGTGGATTATTATTTTACGGCTGGGAATACTGCGTGGACTGAAGCGGTAGCGTAAGGCCCGCAGATGAAAAGCCGTAAAATAACAAAAATTTTAAAAAAATTAAAAAAGATTTATAAATAATTAACTTATTTTAGCTGCGTCTCATTAATATAAAAAAGGGAGGAAAAAAAAAGATGAAACAACAGATAATAGTTATTTTAGTATGCATGCTGTTTATTGCCAGTGCACTTTCAGTCTCTGGAACCTATAAAACAGAACGAGAAGAAAAAGAAAACACTCAAGGTTTATTACATCACTCATTTAAAGGTGCTACCCAAATACATGAACAGGACAACACACCAGACGGTAACTCTCAAATTCCAAACAAAGACTGCGGCTGCAGCGATACCACACACACGGATACAAAACCAAAAATGTATACTAACCACTTGTTGAAACCGTTCACCTCAAAATCTCTGAAAAATGTGGATCGTCAGGGCGGTGATGATATTGATTCATCAACAGAAATCCCCAGCCTACCATATACAAATACCGGGTCCACTGCTGATTATCTTGATGATTACGATGAAGCATGCCCCTATAGCAGCACTGCCCCAGATGTTGTGTACGCATACACGCCAAGCACCGACCAAGTAATCTACATTGACCTCGCGGGCTCATCATATGACACCAAGGTGTATGTCTATGAAAACGGTGAAACACCGGGTAACCCCCTTGCGTGTAATGATGATTATTACGTTGATTACACGTCTGCGATATTTAATTTAACAATCGCAGCTGGTAACACCTACTACATAATAGTAGACGGCTATGGTACCAACTCAGGAAACTATAACCTTGCTATTGGATTAGAAGGATATCCCGGTGATACCTGCATCTCTCCCATAGCTGTAGAGCTACCATTGGAACTACCCTACCAGGATCTGGGTCAAACCACGTGCGGAAGAGGTGACGACTATGAAAACACCTGTCTTGGACATTATGATGGTGGAGAAGACATTATCTATAGGTTAGACGTAACAACAGATACTATAATAGATGTGGAACTTAATCCGTTGGGTACCACCTGGACCGGTGTGATGATATCACAAGATTGCCCTGATGATGATGGAAGTTGCCTAGCATACAGCACAAATAGTGGATCAGACCCACACGGGTTCACCGATATCTACCTATATGCACCATATTCCTATTACATCATGGTGGACACCTGGCCCTCACCCGACTGTATACCCACATTTGACTTAACCATAACCGGTGAATCAGTGCAACCTGAACCGTTTTTTGTCATGCCATCAGACGGTGACATGGTGTATGACACGGTACGCTTATGGGCAGGTGAAGCCTCAGGTAACGAGATAATGTTTACAGATTTTTCATATTCACTAGACGGAGAAGCATGGACGCCTATCGGCATCGATTACGATGGAGCTGAAATTCCAACCGCAAATGATTTTGATTGCAATAGTTCAATAGGAGATGGATGGAGCGTAAACTGGGATGTATCCGCATTTGATGAAGGCTGGTATTACCTTAAAGTATGCATGTGGACACCGCTAGAATACGTTGGAACATCGGTGATACAAGTATATGTTGAACCTACTCCTCCAGTCCCAACGTTTGTTACTCCAACGTTTGATCAAAATATTTATGATAACATAACCCTCACCGTATCCTCAGAAGATGAAAACGTTGACCATGTCACCTATGAGGTTACATCTGCAGACACGATATTCACTCGTGTTATCGAGAAAATGTGTCAATTTAATTATTGTCGTAATTTCAGCGGCCAAGATTTAGGCGGGGTTGCCTGTGCGCCAACAGCTGCTGCTGCCTGCCTTAAATATTGGAATGATACCCATGGATTTACTAATATTACTAAGAATATGACCAGCGGGGAATGGATGAATGATGCTGAGCTTGTTGAAGAGCTTGCACGAGAAATGGAATTAGATGAAACAGGGACTACTAACTCTAAAATAAAACGTGGCATCGTTAATTATCTTAATAACCATAATGTTGGACCTGCACATCCTAACGAGCTGGTGGTTAACATCATCGATGGTTCGACCTTAGTGAATTCTACCACTGGTGAGATGAGCGCAGGTGCGGCGAATTTTTCTAGGTATAAGGAGGAACTTGAGGCAAATGAAGAGGATGTGTTATGGGATTACAAATGGTATCGCAAAAACGAAACCACCGGTAAATTCGAGTTCGCAGGTGCACATATCACCGTCGGGGTAAGTGTTGATAACACCCCTGCATCAGATGATAATGGAACATACCATAACGTAACACTGATTAATCCCTCCTGCGGATATAACATGACCGTGCGAATGAGAGATAATGGGAGCTTTGTTCATCCACACTTTCCAGGTCGTTGGTGTCATCCAAAATTAATGATCACGGTATCTGAAAACGAATCCGGCGAATCATCAAGCGATAATAACTGGTCAACACTTGGAACCAGCTATGACGAAGATACCAACTGGGCTTTTGAATGGGATACCACCACAGTGCCTGACGGCATCTATTTCCTTAGAGCAACAATGGAAGATGTTACAGAGTGGGGTGGAAAAGATACCATCGTGGTGCACATAGAAAACGGTGATTTGTCTGCGTATTGGAATTTTAACGAAGGTACCGGGGATATTGCCTATGATAGCTCAGGAAATGGAAACGATGGCACACTCTACGGTTCAAGCTGGGTTGCCGGAAAATGTGGAAACGCGCTTTCCTTTGACGGTGGTACTGACTGGGTGGACGTCCCTGATACTATCACGCCGGAGCGCCTTTCAATTAGCGCGTGGGTAAAGGTAAATCAATACGACCCACAATTTGCACCCATTATCACCAGAGACTCAGGAATAGGACCCGCTTATAGTATTGCATGGAGATTAGGTGTATCCGGTTCATGGCCTGCTGATATCGGTGAAGGCCACGCGGTTTTTGAAGTATCCAACGGTGATGTACGAACCTATGTCACTTCATCAACCACTCTCAACATTGGACAATGGTATCACCTTACCGGTACCTATGATGGCAGCGAAATCACCCTCTATGTAAATGGCATTCCTGAATCAAGTTTACCGGCGACCGGTACCCTAAATCAACTTGAGATGCCCGTAGCAATCGGTCATATTGAGGGATGGACCGTTCAATGGTTTGGTGGGATCATCGATGAACTCTACGTGTACAATAGAGCATTGGATGATACTGAAATATGGGCGCTCTATGATATGTGCAACAATATAATATGCGGTGATGCCAACGGTGATGGAATCATCAACATATCAGACGCCGTATATGTCATCAACTACGTGTTCATACCCGGAAGCCCTATACCAGAACCACTATGCAAAGCCGATGTCAATGCTGATGGTATCATCAATGTCAGTGATGCAGTCTATTTAATTAACTATGTGTTCATCTCAGATTTTCCACCACCTGTAGAAGGGTGTTGCGATGAGCTCATACCTCCATCTCCTGCAATAGTGACACCAGAGATAGGTCCGGCGAATGGTGGATATATCACGTTAGAAGCATATGATACCAATGATAATATGGCTATCTCTGAATGTACCTTTAGCTACTATGATGACATGCAGTGGATAGATATTGCCACGGATAACGGCTACGTTGTAGATCAGGGTGTCAAACTCGGTGAATACAGCGTTATATGGAATACTGACTACATCCCACCGGGGGAATATCCTGTAAAAGCAACTATGACCAACACTCTTGGCACAACTGCTGAAGCAGAAACAGCAATCACCCTTGAATATCCACCTGTCCCGGTTATCGATGTACTAGAATATGATCCTGAACAACGACGATACTTACTCACCGCAGAAAACAGTTACGATCCCGATGGTAGCATTGAATCATACTACTGGGAGTTTCACGTCTACCCTGATGTTTACTGGGCAACTGGAGAGTCACTGCAATTCTTCTATCCTTTTGATTTCACTAACTTCACGATGAGCCTCACGGTCACTGATAATTATGGGTTGTCCGTTTCAATTATTGAATGGATTATCGAAGCAATATCAGAGATGAAATTTGCCGTTGAAGTTCAAGAAATCGATTACAAACGGGATAAATTACAAGACATCATTGATGAAAAACAAGCAATTCTTGATGATATGACAGCATCTGACCCTGGATATGATGATTTGGAAGATTCAATCTGGTGGATGAACTCAGTCAAAGATTGGATGCGTATCGCTCGAATTTATTTAGAATCAGCTCGCACGGCACAACAACAAGGTAATACCGAAGAGGAGATGCAAAATATCAATACCGCAAAAGAACAAATCGAAACCGCTGCAAACAACCTTAAGAATGAGGCTATACCATTTTTAAGATCAGCACGAAACACTATAACTAATTCATCTATAAAAGAAAATTTAACAGAAAACATCGGAGACCTTGAACTGTTTATGATGCAACTACAATGTCTTGCTGCAAAACTCTGGTTGCTTCATGAAATCGGACCATTAACCCATGGTTATAACATAAGTATTCCACATGTGAAACGAAGTGCAACGTATCCTCAAGCTGGAGGTGGAACAGTTGAAGTTACTGGATCACACTATTCAGATAGCAGAGCCGTTGGAGTTACCTACTGTAATGAATCTATTGTCATACATGAGAACGATACTAATGACACTGATGTAATACTTCATGAACTCGACCATCATTTCATGCATAAAAAAGACGGCTGGAGAATACCTGGCGGACGACATTGGATAGATAGAGCCTCAAGTGACGAGCTCGCCTGGTCCGAAGGATGGGCGACCTTTTCATCATCGGCAAAACAAAACGATTCTGTGTTCCATAACGAGCAACCTGGAGCAAACGATGACCTCGATCAAAATCTTGAGAACAACACCATACGATATGGTGAAAATAACGCATGGCGACCAATCCCCCAACAGGACAACGTTGAAGGAGCAATCTCAGGGCTGCTCTGGGATCTCTTCGATGGTATTAATACCACTCCACCAGAAAACGACAACGTCACAATTCCCTTTAAACTCATCTGGATGGCGCTTAACACCGCCTCAGACCCACATACACCAAAGAATTTCTCACGAACCATCCATGAATTCTACAATCACTTAACCAACCTTATTAATAACAACCCTGAGTGGTCACATTTACAATCAAAAATCGATGACATCAACGATATCTTCACGAATCACGGTGTCCCCAAGCCATAGAAAACAAACTAGCAGTCCATCACTCCGCTCCCCTCAGGAGAAACACTCCCATCAAACATATATTACAGCAAAGTGACTGAAACACAAAAAAAATCTAGTGCCAAACAAACTTCAAACAAATAATAATAACGTATATTAAATTACAATCTCATTCAGTATCAAAAGTTATACTGGATGGACACACAACATGGGCACAATATCAAACCAACAACTTCTCAAAAACTTCATTACTGCCCTGTATCAAGTCGCAGGAAGACGTACCACCACCCGATTTGCTGATGAAACCATCGGCACTAGCATCAAAACACTGGAAACACGATATGATTTCCTCAAACACATCCACATCAACAATCCTGATCCACTTAACAACACCACCCATATCCACGTATCCCCAGACATAGATTCCATACCACCCTCAGAGATAGGCAAAGCAATTGAATCGCTCATCCGTATCATATACAATGACCTTGACGATGAAGCAGGACTCTACTTTATCAAAGAACTCAAACAATACACCGGTGAAGAAATAACCCGTGACATACAACAATATGATGTTGATCTCGATCAACTACAAATGGAACAACATATCGCCTACCAACAACGCGAACGAAAAAAACCAAACAAACCTCATGATCCCAACCACCCTGAAGAACCATATAACCCCTTGGGTTATACCTGGGACAATGTCGGCTCATGGAAACATGAACCCGGTAGCTCAACCTGCATACTCTATGACAAAAACGGTGGCATCCTCGACCGACTTAATCTCGACACCATTATCCAAGATTACATTGAGCGGCTCAGCGGATACGCCGGCAAAGAAACCAGTGAACTCACCGAAGAAATACCGTTATTTGAGCAGGAATACCGTCTGCTTGAACTTATGTACCAGCAAGACATGGATATTGAAACCGCGGCTCATCTACTTCATCTCCCAGAGAATCTTATTCGGGATATCATCAAAAAACTCATCAAAATAGAGATGCTCCACTACTCCGCCTATGATGAGGTAACACTCACCAATAAAGGCATTAACTATCTGCATCAAAACAAAGAAGAATAAAAAAAAGAAAAAGTATGTTTTTATTAGGTACAACAGGTTGTAGTAAGCTCCCTGTCTCCTAGCAGCACATAATTAATGATACAAACGATATCACTGACATTTATCACCCCATCGTTATTCATATCCGCGCTGCATAGTGGTTCCGGCTGAGGACTCCCTGGGATAAAGATAGCGTTGACAAGGTAAACGGCATCGGAGATATCTACAATATCGTCATCGTTGACATCACCACAGAGTTGACATTCAAGAATAGATACTACTACATCATCAACTCCTGCTTCAACGACTGAGCCATCATTCAGATCTGATGCTTCAAACCGAAGTTTCATCTGATCGGTTAATGCCACATAATCACTGAGCATATATTCATAGTGCGTCCATCCTACAGTAGTCACTGGCCCCAGAGTCTGCATGAGTATCCACGTGCCACCATTGTTATTAGAAACATAAATTTTGAACAGATCATTATCTGGATCGTTACCGTAGTTATTGGTATACCATACTTCGCAGGATACTTTGGCTTCACTACCCCCAGATGCATCAAAGGTCGGGGATATCAACCAGGTGGTACCATCATCAACATCAGAATTACCATACTCATTGTCTGTAAGATAACACATCCCAGTGCCAGATGCATCACCAGGTGGGTCACCGCGTTCTCCTCCACCTGCAGGATCACCTCTAGTCCAGCTTCCATCAGCAAGACCCGGGCTATCCTGAACAGTCCAGCCTAAATCTGATTCAAATGAATCAGAAAACACATCAGTATACCAGCCGATAGACGCAGAATACACAGAACTCGGACTATCTACGGGGCTGAAAAGGATACCATGTTCAGTTGCTTCCACAGAGAAATAAAACTCAGGGGTATCACCACACACTGCCGCGGGAAGTATGCCCTCATATTGGCCATTACCCATATCCGTGAGGGCAATGGATTGATACAGTCCGCCATCATAGCGATAATGCAGTGTAGGACTACCAGGTACAATGGTATCAGTAACCTCAGTTATTTGCACCGTTAACGGGGTTGCTCCTCCTGCAGCAAACTGCTTAGGCAGACCATTTGGAAAACGAAGGCTGAGTGGTTCAAGAAACATCTCTAAATCAGGATTACCAAACAAGGCGCCCCATTCAAAAATCTCATACAATATATCCGGGCTCCACAGACAGTTCATATACATCTCACGTAACGCGTATTGATGTGCTTCCCCCAGTGTACTTCCAGAGGTCACCGCGGTAGTGAAATAGTAATCCAGAGACTGCGTAGAACCATCAAGTACGTCATCCCACCCTGGGCACCCATAGGCTACCTTGGTTGCACCAAGAAAACCAACTGCGCCGTGCTCCATCATCGCCTGACCAATATTTAGATAATCCGTATCAGCGTTACTGCAGGCATCAGCAAAAATAATAGTGGGGTAGTCATCATTTAAACTGGGGCAGTCACTTGATTGAATAAACGCTGGTGCACCTAACCCATAAATATGAGACGATGTAGGAGACCCATGACCCGCCCAGTTCACAAAACCAAATGACTCTGTAGGCCATACTGACATCACATTACTATGTAACAGTGGATAATCACAATCATAGTCCGACCAACACTCACTGTTTTTCTCATACATGCGTGTAAACGTCCAATCTGTCATCCATGGTTGATCGATCTTTGTTTCCATTAACACGGCATTATCTGTTTTTGGGTTTGGATCATTATTCCAAAAGTAGGCGCCTAACAACAACATGTTTTTCTTAAAATCAGGGTCTGTATTCTGCTCATATGCAACCGATTTCTGACAGATGCTCAGCACAGTCGCAGGATCACTCCAAGGGATACGACCCACTGTTATTTCAGCATAAAAATCAACAGGATCACTATCCTCTCCGTACAGATGATCACCATCTGCATCCCATGAAGCATTATCAGGGCGAGATAGCTCTGCATAATAAAAATCAGTCTCGGGTTTCCCATACCCGGGATCCTGCCAGGTACGTCGCATGGGAACATCATCATAATGACCTATCAGTAATACATCTTCAATACCCCAATTTTCCACCGGGTATTTATCCAGGAGAAAAGCACGCATTTTTGCCGCGAGATCATACCCGGCATAGTTAGCATCAATCCAGGAGGTTGTCACCATTTCAACATTTCGGCCTTTCATGGTTTCCCAGCTCACTAATGGGGTGACTGATGAAGTCAGTGAATCAAGTGTTATGATAACGAAATCATGCAACCCCCGATCACCATTAAGCGTGTTTTGAGCATACCATTGGCAGGCGTCATCATAATTAGCTATAAAACCCGCTGCGGTCTGCTCAACCCGAGAGACATCACGTATCATCTCAGTACCGTGTTCTGAGCTATATTCATAATCCGCAGAAACTGTAATTTCGGGGTAGTAGACAAGTTGTTGTGACACTGGGTTATATTGAAATGGTATCACTTCTACGTCAACTAAATTATACCCCCGATAGCCTGCTGATCGAACCTGTTTCACACACGCTGATGGATACAAGCTATTCTGCGTATATATTGACTCATAATTATGTTCAAATAACTCTTGCATAGCACTAGTTAACCCTACTACGTCACTACGGATCGGCAGAACCGCAGGTGCTGCTTCAATGTGGTAGGCTCCTGGCAAAACAACAGGTTCACCGGTAGTATAAGAGACACCCGTGCAGAGAGCATCTGCAGGTATAGCAATCGTCATAATTTTAGCGGGTAACATAGGGCATCCCGGTTCAGATATACGACCAAATCCT
>CAZRMY010000057.1:0-11153 GCA_964601295.1 uncultured Thermoplasmatales archaeon
TTTGTTATCCTCAGGAGACTGTGCGGCAGGTTATGGCTGAGGAGACGTTGCAGATGGGGCGTAAGCTGCTGCGTGATACTGAAGAGTGTTACGCTGAGCATCCGTATATCAGGGGGACGTATGCGGGGTATTTGGTTGAGGTGGTACCCTGTTATCAGATCGATAATGTCAACCAGAAAGTATCAGCGGTTGACCGTACTCCGTTGCATACCGAGTATGTGATTACTCATTTAGCTGAAGAGCAGAAAGATCATGTGCGGTTGTTTAAACAGTTTCTGAAGGGTATCGGCTGTTATGGTGCGGAGGCAGAAGTTGAGGGGTTTTCTGGGTATCTGTGTGAGCTTTTGATTTTGTATTATGGGACGTTTCACAAGTTGACTGATAGAGCACAAAAGTGGGGGGATCAGATGGTGCTGACACTCACTGAGGATTCAGATCTTAGGTTTGATACATCGTTGGTGTTTATTGATCCGGTGGATGCTGATCGGAATGTTGCATCTGCTTTGTCAGCTGAGAAGTATGCGTTATTTAAGCAAGCGTGTGCTGAGTATAGTGATAAGGGGTGGCAGACGTTTTTCTTCCCGAATCCGATAACACCATGGTCGCTTGAAAGAATTAAACAAGAACTGAAGAAGTTTGATGAGACTATTGTGGGTGTTCAGTTACCGTGTCCTGATATTATCGCTGAGAATTTGTATCCACAGGTGCGTAAGGCATTACGGTCGGTACATGAGGTATGTGAGCGGTATGAGTTCCCGGTTTCTCGTACTGATTATTTTGTCGATGGTGAACATGCGTTGATTTATCTGATAGTACAGACGCCGGAGCCGGTGTTGTCCTCTACGCGTCTTCATATGGGGCCTCCGGTGAAACAAGAGAAAAACAGTGAGCGTTTTAAGCGTAAATGGAAGAGTGATCCGCAGCTGGTACGTGGTCCGTATATTGAGCAGGGACGGTTGTATGTTGAAATACAGCGGCGGTATCGTCAGATTATGGATTTGCTTGAGGATACTATTTCGGAGTTAAGTTTAGGTAAACATATTGATAAGATTGCAGCTGAGAAGTATCAGGTCTGCAAGCTTGATGAGTTACTGGTTGAATCTTTAAGGGTTTTTTGGACGGTGTATCTTGATGGGAAATACCCCTGGGAGCGGTAAGGCATCTGATTATGGTATCCGTGTGGTATCTGAAAAGTGGTGTGAGTGTTATTGATAAAAGTTTAAATTGATTCAGAGGTTTTTGGGGATGCATGGTCCTGGGTGTGATGAGGATACAAGGGCTGATACCGTTGATAGTGGGTATTGGGTTAGTGATCCTGGGGTTTTATTGGCTGAAGCAAAAGCAGCTGATTGAAAATATTCCGACGTCTAAAATCCGGTCTCTTGCCATGGGCTTGGTTGAAATCGCAGGGAGCGTAGTACCGGTGAAAGATAGAGTGTTTAAAAGCCCGTTTACAGAGGAGGATTGTGTGTATTATCGATATACGGTTGAGGAGCTTCGTCATACAGGGAAGAGTACTTATTGGGCGACAGTGAAAAAAGGTGAGATGAAAGATTTGTTTTATTTAAAGGATGATACCGGCATGGTGTTAGTTGATCCGCATGGGGCAACATTGAGGATAGCACGTGATAATGAGTTTACATCACGCTGGGGGAAGGATCCACCTGCAACGGTGAAACGTTTTTTGAGTGCGCAGGATGTGGCGTTTGAAGGCGCATTGTTGGGGATTAATAAAACTATGCGATATCGGGAGTATTTTATCGCCCCAGATGATCGGTTGTATATTATGGGTACGGCGGGTGATAATCCTTTTGTTGAGGATGGTGTTGCTACACGTGGGGTAGAAGATGTGATGATTCAGAAGGGAGTGCATGAGCGGTTTTATTATATTGCTGATAACGCTGAGAAGACGATTCTTCAGGGGTATACTTGGCGGGTGGCAGGGTGTATTGGATTTGGAGTGCTTCTTGTTATTGTGGGTATGATAGTTATGTTGTGAGATGATATGAGGACGAGGTGAGCGGTTATGGATATCTTGAGTATTATGCTGACAGTGATGCTGTTAATTGTGGCGTTATTGTGTATTTTTGTGGTGTACATGTATAATGGGCTGGTTCGACTGCAAAATAGTATCAGTAAATCCTGGGCGAATATCGCGGTGTTGTTGAAACAACGCTCTGATGAGATACCAAATCTTGAGGCAACGGTGAAGGGATATATGCAACATGAACGGGAGACATTAGAAAAGTTAACACGTGCGCGTACTGAGGTGTTACAGGCGTCATCGTTTGCTCGAAAAGCACAGGCGGATACTGTTATCTCTGAGGCATTGAAAACTATTTTTGCGGTTGCTGAAAAGTATCCTGAGTTGAAGGCTAATCAAAGTTTTTTGCAGCTGCAGCAGCGTATCACGGGGTTGGAAAATGAGCTGGCGGATCGACGGGAGTTTTATAATGACTGTGTGATGATTTATAACATCCGTATTCACACGTTTCCTTCACTGCTGGTCGCTCGAATGTTTCATTTCACAGATAAGCCTTTGTTTAAAGTTTCTGAGCAAGATAAAAAAAATGTGCGGTTAAATATGTGATATACTGACGATGCTATGGTGAAATGTATTTATTGCTGTGTTTGTTTGTAAAAATTATGAACTATGCGATGAGCCGGAAGACTTTATGGACAGTATCAAACTATATTTATTACCAAGTGAATCTAGTAAAAAAGTTATAGACCCTGATAGTGCATTTTTGCTGAAAAAGTTATGGATAGAGGGGGCTCGTTGTGAAAAAAAAGGTTCTGTCGCACGGCTTTATGCTGTTGATGTTAACACCTCCAACGAAGAGGAGTCTTTAGAGGTTGCATGGTGTTAATATTAGATAATTTGTAGATATAAAATTAAGTAAGTATATTGATAGATTTATAATTTATTTTATCTAGTACCATACTACCCAGAAACAATCTAATAATGTGCCAAGGTAAACCATACTACCCAGAAACAATCTAATAATGTGCCAAGGTAAGCCAAAATTTCAACAAAAAAGAACGCTTCGTGTGTTATAATAGATATAATGGCCGAAATAATAAATATAGGGAATAAAAATGAACATATAACCGGGAAATTCCATAAGCGGGTTGTACTAGTATTTTCACAATCACAATTAACATTTGATAATTGTGTTATTTTTCCTTTAAGTTCAGCGTCTTTATCAACAACAGTGGTTATTTCATTTTGTACATCTTTATTAATCAATTGATACTGCTCGGCCATTGAATGTATTTTTGATTTACTGATAATTTTTGAAAGCATCACACCAAAAAAATACATGTGTTCGAGTTGATTTTTTGTTAACTTGGGCGTATTTGCTAGTGAGAATTTTGCATCTTGATTAAGGAGCTTTTCTGTATCCATCGTAGATTTAAAAATAATTGCCTGGATTTTTTCATTATTTGCAATTTCAATGATAGTTTGAAATAGCAACTCTTTTTGATCAATTGTGTCATGTGTTATTGTATCTTTTTTCGATGATTGAACTGTTTGAATACCGACTACATTTGATATCGATGCAAAAAGGATCAAACATGCAATAGCGATACTTATCCCAAGCAAGGATCTTTTATACATATATTTTCCCCGGATAATATTTCTATAAGATAACCAGTTATATAAATGTTTATTTATCAGATGAACAAGGTAGTACCTAATATCAAAAAAAGGTTATCCAAATCATATAGACTTACTACGAACTTAATTAATCTAGACGAATAGCTTTTATATATGCAACTGCATATGTAGGTTCGGAAGGGATGTATTCGAAACAATTCATATTAGTACTAGTTCTATTCATCATATGTGCCTCAAGTTTCTCAACAACCTATTATCAGCCATCCTGCAAAGCAGCAGTAACCCCAAAATTTTTTGTTGATGATGATTACGATAGTAGTACACCCGGCTGGCAAATAGACCATTTTGATACCATACAAGACGCTATAGACAATGCAAGTATCAATGATCGGATAATCGTGTACAATGGCAATTACGCTGAAAACCTGCGGATACACACCACTGGATTAAATATATTCGGTGAAGACAAAGAGCACACAATACTCACCGGTACACCTGGAAGCGATGTCATCATTGTGTCAGCAGCTCAAGTAAACATTAGTCATTTCACTATTAAATGCAGCAGCGGCGCTAACCAGGCAAACAACAGCCTCATCCATATTGACAACAGCCATGCAATTATCACTGACAACATACTACAAAATGGGCAGAACGCAATCACACTCAATCACTGTGACCACCACATTATTTATGATAATCTCATACAAAACAATGACGGCGACGCAGTCCACCTTGACCATTCAGATAGCAACACCATCACCTGGAACACGATAACCACAAACAACCAAGGGGTCTTTGCCTACAATTCAGTGTCTAACATCATTAACAACAACACTATACAACACAGCAGCACCAACGGCATGTTCATGAATCACACCTGTAACAGCAACACCCTTGCGGATAACCTCCTCACCAGCCATACCACCAATGGGATCTTTCTCAACGACCACTGCATCCAGAACACCATATACAATAACCTGGTTTCCGAAAACTCCGCAACCGGAATCCGCATTGAAAACTCCAGTTCCAATAACATAACCACTAATAACATCAATAACAACACCGAATACGGGTTGCTCATATCTGGTTCAACCAACACCATCTGGGAGAACACCATCGCGGATAACAGCCTTCATGGTATGTTCATCTTCGCTGATGATCACACTCACATACAGTCCAACACTATCAGCAGCAACACCTATGATGGCATACGATCACACAACTCAACAGCAAACACTATCACCAAAAACACGATCACTGCAAATACCCAATATGGTGTCTACCTTGACTACTTCACCCGAAACAATATAATCTACAACAACTACCTCAGCACCAACACTATCAACGCACGAGATAAAAGCCTAAATCACAACACCTGGAATTACGCATGTACCGGCACAAACATTATTGGAGGACCCTCAATAAACGGCAACTACTGGAACACCTATGACGAAACCAGCGAAGGCGCCATAGATACCAACAATGACGGTATTGCAGACAGCCCCTATACCATCTACAACGCGGTAACCGACAACGGCCCATTACTCGATGTTACCGCACCAACAGTGGGAACACCACACGCTACACCCAGTTCACAGTCTGCCGGTCAAACCCTCACCATCTCTGTAACTGTTACCGATAATACTGAAATCCGTGACGTCCGACTTATCACCACCGACCCTCTCAGCGCCACCACTAATAGTTCAATTCTACAAAACAAATCAGGAACAACATACACCTGCAGCAAAGCATACTCAACCATCGGTGATTACACCTATCACATAGCCGCATGCGACACACGTAACTGGCAGACCACCACCACACAAACATTTCATATACACAAAGGAACACCTCCAAGCATAACTGATAATTCACCAACTACTGGCACGCCCATTACTAGCTACACGTTCAACGCAACAGTCACCTCCGGTGACACCAACCCTGCTGATCTGACCGTATATGTAAACTGGGAACATGGTGGCTCCGAGGACAACCATACACTCACCAACACCGGCGGTAACTATTTTGCACACACCATCACCCTTGACGACAGCATCAACAACCTAAAATACTATCTTTTCGCCAAAGATCAATGGGGAAACGCCCGACGAACCACCACACAAACCATACCCATCATTGACACCATACCACCCCAGATCACCATACAACAACATGGACCCAGCTATCAAGACCTACCTAATAGCTTCACATTTGCCGCAACCATAACCGATGACGTAGCAGTAGACCATGTTTACATTGAATACTGGTACAGCGGATCACCACATATCACCTCAGATATGGATAACACTCAGACGCACTACTACGAAAAAATAATCATCCCTGAAAACTCACCCGCAAAAGTATATTGTGTCATCTATGCTAATGACACCTCAGATAACACCAATGATACCACCCAGCCTTTCGCAGAAGCCGATGGACCATACAGCGGATACATCAACGCTCCAATACAGTTTAACGCCACAGCAAGCTACGATCTCGACGGCAACATCACTGAATACCTCTGGGACTACGGCGATGGAACCACGGGAACCGGTGCTATCGCCCAGCATAGCTACACCTCAAGAGGCACCTACTCAATCACGTTAACCATCACGGATAACGACGAAAACACCCGCAGTGACACCACCACCGCCACGGTGATACCCTTCATACAACAAAAAACATCTACCGACACCCTCAACCAAATCAACACGCTCTACAACCTAGAACTCACAGAACTCTTCTACGCCTACGACTCAGATGGCGATGAAACCATTGACACCTTCGTTGACCCAAACAATGTGCTCACCCCAGTGCAACCCAACTCCATAAACCTCAGTGGAAACCAATCATTCCTCCTCTCCATTGATGACACCACCAACCCCGAGTTCCTCTGGTTTACCCCCACAGATACTATCACACAAGTAACCAAAGTCACAGGCACCATCGGCGAAATAACCGAAGCAGACAACCAAGCAACCGTTGAAGTACACGTTGAAAAACCCACAGGATGGATCTACATAGAAGCACCCAACCGCTACCCCCAAGCAACCCTAACCGATATCACCTCAGACTATAGGTCAATACCTGCTGACCGACGATGGTACACCACCGACAATATATACCTACTTGATGACCCTGTCCAAACCTATTACCTCATCTACGAAGACATCAGCCTACTCACCAACGCGGTTTTCACACCCCAATCAGGCAACACTATTGACCACAACACTCCCACTATCACCTTCACTTACAATGTTCCCGTAACCATCATTTACGCAGATTTTGTTACCACGATGCCGCCTATTAAAGGCGGCGAAGTCAGCAGTCAACTCGTCACCTCAGATCATAAAACATTTAGCTACACTCCTGCAGCAGACCTAGAGGAAGACACCTACGCACTTGAACTCCTTGTTGAAGACGAATACGGTAACCAAGTAGACGACCGTGCGGTATACACCTTCATACCATATGCCCCTGCTGAACAAACCGCTGAAACCGGGTTCAACTGGATGCTCTTTGCAGCCACCGGTGGAATACTAGGTGTGGCACTAATGCTTTTTTATGTATATGTTAAGAAAAAAGGTATTCAATTCAACCTTGACTATATGTACATTAAAAACAGACGTATCCTTCCCTTCCTCAGACCACTTGTGTTCGGCCCACTCAGTATCAACATTGCAGAAGACAGCATCAACAAAGCAGAAATCTATGTTGACGGTGATTTGAAAACAACACTAACTACTCCACCATATCAATGGCAATGGAACGAAAAATCATATCTCAAACATACCATTGAAACCAAAATATATGACAATCAAGGCAACGCTCAAAGCAGCGGTGAAATGCCATTTTATATTTTCAATCCCACGGGTGCATCATCGTCTACCGGGGAAGCTGAATCGTAAATGTGCTTCCCATACCCATTTTGCTTTCAACACTGATTTTCCCATTGTGCTTACGAATAATCTCACGGCAGATAAACAACCCCAAGCCTACGCCTTCACGACGGCGATCATCACCGGTATACGCCTGATAAAACTTCTGAAAAATCTTTTCCAAATGATCCTGAGAAATACCAATACCGGTGTCTTCAACCGCGATACACACATGCTTTTCCTCAGTATACGCACGCACCGTAATCGATCCATTTTCAGTACATTTCACTGCGTTGGTTATCAGGTTTTTTAACACCTGAGACAACCGGTTTTTATCACCAATAATCGCGGGTAAATCATCAGGGATATCACTGACAAACTCCAAGTTATTATTCTGCACCGCAAGCGTCATATCTTCAACAACATCCTGCAGCATTGAAACAGTATCAAATTTCTCCATGTTGAACCGCATGGTCCCTGAATCCAACCGTGATACATCCAATATGTCATTGACCAAATTCAACAACCGTTCTGCATTCCGCAGGCTAATCTTCGCCCATTTTTTAATTTTATCAGGAGATTCCTTATCAGAAATAATCAAATCCAAATACCCTTTAATCGGGGTAACCGGTGATTTCAACTCATGTGCTGCGATATTCATAAACTCTGTTTTTAATCGCTCAGATTTTTTTAGTTCATACTCGATTTTTTTACGCTCGGTGATATCACGAACCGTGCATTCAATACCAGCAAAACAATCATTCTTATACAACGGAGAAATATTTACTTCTATAGGTACCTCATATCCTTCCCCATGGATAAGCTCTAATTCGACGTTTTCTTTTTTCTCATTTTTCTGCCGGATTTCCATAAACACCTGCTGAAAGAGGAACACTGAGCCTTCTGAGAGATAGTTGCGAAAAAGGGTTGCCAGGATCTGCCCTTTACGCCGGCCTAAGATTCTAACCAACGCAGGGTTTACATAGGTGAGTCTACCGAGTTCATCCGTGGTGAATACACCATCAGCTGAGGTTTCTGCAAGAACACGGTATTTTTCCTCGGATTTAACCATCTCCTCCCAGGCTTTCTGCCGTTGTGTTACATCACGGCCTTTAAATAAAATTCCTTCGACGACGCCGTTATCATTAGTATTATAATCCGTTGAGAAGAGAAAACGATAGATGGTGCCCTCTGTGGTCTCGATATCTGTTTCATAGTCTTTGATTTGCGGTGGTTCTGTAAGATGTTGTTTTTTAAATAATGCTTTGATTTCGTTGGGTAACGAGAGCTTTTTTATTTTATATACCGGTGTGCCAACAACTTTTTTTTTGGTTACATGTAGAATGTTAAGTGCTGATTTATTGATATCTACGATACAGCCTTTTGGATCGAGATAGAAAAGCAGGTCGCTGGTGGCATCAAATATTTTATGGAATTTTTCTTCAGATTTTTTGAGTTCTGTTTCTGCGTGTTTTCGATCAGTGATATCGATAAAGGATGCGGTGATGGAGATAGGTTTGCCTTGGTCGTTGGTAACAATACTTGCGGATAATTGTACGGGGAAATGAGTGCTATCTTTTTTTTCTGCAATTAATTCGCCGATCCATCCGCCTTTCTCTATGAGTTGATCAATTATTTCGACGTATTTTCCTTTGGTTTTCCAGAATTTAACCAGGGGTTCCCAGAGGACCTGGTTTTTATTGGTGTACCCCCACATTTGAAGAAATGAATCGTTGACATAGGTGATATTCCCATCGAGATCCGCGATGGCGATAGCGTTGATTGAGGAGGCGATCGCACTGGAGGTACTGATGAGGGTTTCAAGTTGAGGGTTTGCAGATGAAGGGGTGGTGGTAGTATGGTCTGCAGAGGTTTTAGTTTGGGTGTTTTTTTGTTGTTCTTCTCTGCGAAGTATTTTGATGATGTCAGCTTTTTCTCTCATAGAGTAGTATACTCCTTAGATAGGGATATTATGTACTCTAAGTTAGATAGAGTGTTTTTTTGAGTGCATCATGGTATGATTTTTGTGAGTAATGTGATTGCATCCCAGTGGGTTTTGTTGTGCGATAGTTTTTAGGGGAGGTTATTCTTCTGTGAGGATGTTGTCGACGCGTTCAAGGAGGGTGTCTTTGTCGAAGGGTTTCATTATGTAATCTGCGAGTCCTTCATCGAGGAGTACTTGTTTTCGTTTTTCTGAGATTTCAAGGACGCTCATGAAGGCAACTTTGACGGTGCTGTGTTTCTTTTTGATGCGGTTGAAAACATCCCAGCCGCTCATCCCGGGCATCATGATATCTAGGAGGACAAGGTCAACAGGTTCTTTTTCCAGTTTTCTGAGTGCTTCTTCGCCGCTGTAGGAGGGGATGACCGTGTAACCGCCGATTTCCAGGACGGTGCGGGTGAGATCGACGATATCAGGTTCGTTGTCTACGACCATTATTTTTTTCATGGTTTTTTTATCTCTCCTTGTGTACTTTTATATGAATACCTGTAGGGTTTATGTTGTTTTTGGGGGAGTTGATTTTGTTGTGTGCAAATCTGGAATAGTATATCATGTAGCGGTTTTTAAATGCATCTTTATTTTATTTAGCAGGATCGGATGTTTTTTAAGGGTTTTTTTGAGGGGATGACGGTTTTGCAGAGTGGTATTTTTCCGGAGTATCTTTAAATATCGTTGGTTAGAAACGTTATCACGTAATAGATTAGCACGCTACTATGTAGCAAGAGTGTGAAGGGAAGATGCTGAAGAAGAGGTGGACAACGATACTCATATTTTTACTTCTCCTATCAATACCCATAAATCTCTGTGTTTCTGCATCTACAACGACATCAGTAAAGATAGTCGACAACACCAATGATCATCCAGTGAGTCAAACTCATTCTTCAGTTATCACTGAACAGTCTTCTGAACCTATCTCCACTAAAACCATTACTCCCAGCAACACTATTCAGAAGACTATCGATACCGCAACACCCTATAGCACGCTCCAGCTCCCCCCCGGTGAAATAACTGAGATTTTGCAGATTTCTACACCACTCACCCTTATAGGCGACCCTGCAGGCACCTTGATCACACCCACATCCAAGCGCAATAGCTACGCGATACACATCACAACCTCCCAGGTTACCCTAAAAAACCTTACCATCACCAATCAAGGACCCGGGATATACACCATGGGGGTCCAAATCAGCGCACCAGATACAACGATTGACCACTGCTATTTTCCCAATGTCCCCATCGGCATCGGCATCTGGAGCTCACATAACACCATCAGCAACTCCCAGTTCACCGGATGCACCGATGAAGGCATCGCCCTCCTCGGAACAGCACACAATCCCTGCACCGACAATACTATCACCCATTGTACTTTTAGAAATAACTGCGATGGCATAGAACTCCAATACACCCAACACACCCTAATTGCTCATAGCACATTCACCGGTAACACCCATGCCGGTATCGACGCTATTACACAATCAAACAACTACAATACAATCACCCACTGCGAGATCTCCGCCAATCAGGCGCAGGGTATCTATCTCAGTAACTCCGCGCACACCACCATCAGCGAAACCCATTTCAGCGACAACCACAACGATGATCTCTCCACAAGACATACCAGCGATACACAGCTCATCAACTGCGCAATAGA
>CAZRMY010000058.1:0-11132 GCA_964601295.1 uncultured Thermoplasmatales archaeon
CAGTGAACAAAGAGTTTCATACGAATAATCTATCAACAGAACATCTATGGAATGTTGGACTTCAACATCACCCCAATAATAATCATGTTGAACGGTTACATGGAGAGATACGTTCTCGTGAGAAGACCATGCGGGGATTGAAAAAAGAACACTCACCAATTACAGAAGGACATAGACTGTATTATAACTTCATTAAAGGACATGAATCATTAAATGGTAAAACACCTGCTGAAGAAGCAGGGATAACTGTTGAAAGTAATGATAAATGGCACGTTAATGAAAAAGGCAGTGCAATACAAAAAAGCAAAAGAATCAAAACATTAATTTTAGTAAATATCATTCAGGAATTATTCCTGGAGGGTTTACAATACCTAACAATTCAGAATCAAAAGAGGTTCCTGAAACAATCATTGAACTCGTTGAACGATTTGATAGAAATAAATCTGCATACAAAAGCTCGGGATATAAGGAATATGAATTACGTTCTGAATTCATTGATCCCTTTTTTGAAGCTCTTGGTTGGGATGTTCACAACAAAGCAGGTGTAGCACCTCAATACCGTGATGTAATCCATGAGGATTCCATTAAATCAGGTGGGGGAACAAAAGCACCAGATTACTGTTTCACATTATCAGGAAGAAAAATATTTTTTGTTGAAACTAAAAAACCATCAGTTGACATTAAAAAAAGTATTCACCCTGCCTATCAGTTGCGAAGGTATCAATGGAGTGCAAAACTTTCATTATCAATATTAACCGATTTTGAAGAATTCGCAGTGTATTCATCAAGACAACGACCAAAAGTAACTGACAAAGCAAGTACCGAACGTGTTCTGTTTTTCACATACAGGGATTATATCAATCATTGGGATGAATTGAAGAATCTATTTTCAAAACAAGCTGTCCTCAAAGGTTCTTTTGATAAATATGCTGAATCCACAAAAAAGAAAAGAGGGACACAAGAAGTTGATGATGAATTCCTTGATGAGATAGAGAAATGGCGTGAGAAAATAGCAAGGAATATCGCATTGAGAAATCCAAACATAAGTGTTCATGAACTCAATATATCTGTGCAAAGAACTATAGATAGAATTATTTTCCTGAGGATTTGTGAGGATAGAGGCATTGAAAAATATGGTCGATTACGAAACATTGCTCAGAATGAAAATATTTATGAAAATCTAACAGAAGTATTCAAAGAAGCTGATGATAAATATAATTCAGGGTTGTTTCATTTCAAAAAAGAACGTGGGCGAGTTACATATCCTGATGAATTAACATTAAACATAGAAATTGATGATCAATTATTAAGAAGTATATTTCGGAGATTGTACTATCCTAATAGCCCCTATGAGTTCTCAGTAATTAGCACAGAGATTCTTGGAAATATCTATGAACAATTTTTAGGGAAAATAATCCGACTTACAAAAGGACACAGAGCCAAAGTTGAGGAAAAACCAGAGGTAAAAAAGGCAGGTGGCGTATATTATACACCTAAATATATTGTTGATTACATTGTTGATAACACAGTGGGAAAATTATGTGATGGAAAGACACCTAATAAAGTATCTAAGCTGAGGATACTTGATCCTGCTTGTGGTTCTGGTTCCTTTTTGATTGGTGCTTATTCATATCTTTTAAAATGGCATCTTGATTATTATACAAATTTAAAGGATAAAAAGAGATATAAAGATAGGGTATACCAAGAGAAAAATGGTGAATGGTTCCTTACCATTCAAGAGAAAAAAAGGATTCTGCTCAATAATATATATGGTGTTGATATTGATAATCAAGCCGTTGAGGTTACGAAATTAAGTTTATTGTTGAAAGTTTTGGAAGGGGAAAAAAGAGATCGGTTTGAGAAACAACAGAAACTATGGCAGGAAAGAGCTTTACCTGACCTTGGGTACAATATCAAATGTGGTAATTCATTGATTTCACCTGGTTTCTTTAAGGATGGAATTCAAAATTCAATTGATGGTGAAAATCTTTTTTATGATATTAATCCCTTCAATTGGGAAAAAGAATTTGAAGAAATAATGGCAAAAGGTGGATTTGATGCAGTTATTGGCAATCCTCCTTATCGAATGTTGCAACCTCATAATACAACAGATGAAATATTAGACTATCTGAAAAAGCATTATTTCGCTGCTAATTTTAAAATTGATTTTTTTCATCTTTTTATTCAGAAGGGTCTTTCGTTGGTAAAAGAAAAAGGTAGTGCATTAGGATATATTATCCCTGTTACAATATTGAATAATGTATATGTCAAACAATTAAGGAATTGGATTACAGATACTTGTAAGATAGAAAGAATTGCTGTTGCAAATGAAAAAGTGTTTGCTGCTGATGTTCATACAGGTGTTGTTATTTTTGAAAAAGAAAAGAAATCCAATATGAGAAACAACAATGAGATATTGACAACAAGGAATCTTAATTTTGAAACTTATACAAATAATACTATCGATTATACAAAAATAAAACAAGTTGAATTAAAGAAACTGTCTGGCTCTGTTTGGAATATTTTAATTAATAATGAAAATTCAAAAATGTTGTTCCGCCTTATTGATGAATGTGTTAAACTAAAGGATATTTCAGAGATAAATAGAGGATTAATCACAGGAAATAAGGATAAATATTTCTCCGATACAAAATTAACTGAATCTCATATTCCCATTATTGCAGGTAAGGATGTATTCCGATACTACACAAATGAACCAAAAGAATTTGTATTGTTTGAACGTCCAAAAACAGCAGGTGGATGTTGGCAGAAAGAAGTTCATTTAGCACCTCATAAAATTGTTATCCGTCAGATTGGAAAGGAGCCAACAGCAAGTTTACTTGATTATCCGTTAGCTGTAACCGGAAATATTTTCACTATCCGTTGTAATAGTCTTGAAATGGAAAAATATGTTCTTGGAATAATAAATTCAAAGTTAATTAAATATTTTTGGAAGATAATGTTCACTGATTTTAAAAGCTCATTTCCACAGGTTACCATTTTTAGCTTATCACAGATTCCAATTAAGATAATCGATGAAAAAGATCAGAAACAAAAATTGAAGGATGTTTTAATAAAAAAAGTTGATGAAATGCTTGAGTTAAAAAATAAAATCCATATGTGCAAGGTATCATCTGATAAAAATATATTACAAAGACAGATTAATCACTTGGATGAGAAAATTAATGATATTGTAAATGACTTGTGTGATTTAACCGATGATGAAATAAAGATTATTAATTGAATGTGAAGAAAATGGTGGATTATTTTGAATGGATATTATGAAAAAACCATAGTTTGGTTAGCAAGGAGTTTTGGTTTATGGTTTCTCTTATCTTTTATAATTTCAATCATTCCATTGTTTTTATTTACAATATCTTCAAATACTGAAAATATGGATACAGATCGTTTAATTGAAGGAATAAATTTATGGGCTGAATGGATAAAATGTTTGGCAATGTCACAAGTACAAATATTAAGTATAATTGGTACAATAATAATTAACCTTGCTTATGAATCAAGGAAAAGTAATCAATCATATTTTTAGATTGATGTTTTTTTCATTAGCCATATAATATAAAAAAAATTTGGCGTTAAAAAAAATAATGCCATTATCATCAATAAAATTGCATAATAAGAATCTGTTTTGAGGATGTAGATTAAAATAAATCCGATAATTCCAATCAAGTTGATTGCGGTTAATACTAATGTCCACCAAAAAAACCAATTCATTTTTTCTTTTAATAAATAACACAGTTTTTTACCCACTGTTAATCCCCCACAGTACTTTTACACAGAACCTGAAAAATGAGTCACCGCAAGTTTTTCATACTCGGGATTAATTCCCCGTTTCACCATTGATACTTTTCTCTATGACGATCAATGTACTGTGGAGGGCTAAAAAATGAAAAAAACGATGATTCAAAACATATTTGCACATCATACACAACAACCTGTTGATGTAGATGAAATCATAGATGTCGCAATTGATGTTCGCGCGGCACGGGATTTCGGTGGAGCAAATGTCGTTAAAAATTTGGAAAACGCAGGATTATCTGTTAAGGATCCAACAAAAACATTTTTTACGTTTGACTGCAACCCCGGTGGCTGTGACCAAAAATATGCTGAAAACCAACATATCTGCAGATTATTTGCCCGGAGACACAACATACAGGTCTTTGACATCAACCGGGGTATCGGTACTCATCTTGTTTTCGAAGAAGGACTCATGCAACCAGGGTATACCATGGTGTCAACAGATTCTCATGCAAACATTCTTGGGGCTATCGGCGCGTTTGGCCAAGGCATGGGTGACAAAGACATCGCATATGCGTTTGCGCATGGCAAAACCTGGTTTAAAGTCCCTCCAACAATCAAACTCACCCTCACAGGAACCCCGTCACCACAGGCGACCCCTAAAGATGTCGTCCTAAGAATGCTGCAAGATCTAGGAGCTAATGGGCTTCTTGGGTATGCCGCAGAGCTTTATGGGGAATATATTGACCAGCTTCCACTTGATGGACGAGTAACTATAGCATCCATGGCAACCGAAATGGGGGGTATCAGCCTGCTATTCCCGCCAAATCAGCAGCTTATCAGATATTTCAACCAATTTAACCCCAAGCTCCACCCAATATATGCTGATAAAGACGCAGCATACGCTGATGAAATCACCATCGACATCAATGACCTTGAACCACTGATCGCACGACCTGGTCACCCAGAAGATGTCGTCCCAGTTTCAGAGGTGCAAGGTCAACCGGTAGACTCAGGGTTCATCGGCTCATGTACTAACGGGCGTCTCTCTGATATGCAAAGCGCAGCAGCACTTTTACATAACCAGTCAATCGCCCCCGGGCGTATTCTCAAAATTGTTCCCGCAACTGATAATATATGGAAACACATCCTCAACGAAGGGTTGCTTACCACCTTTAAACAATCAGGCGCCCTTGTGGGATCCGCAGGATGCGCTGGATGCGCTGCAGGGCAAATCGGGCAGACCGGCCCGGGTGAAACCGCGGTATCCACAGGAAACCGTAACTTTGTAGGCAAACAAGGGAAAGGAGATATCTACCTTGCATCACCCGCAACCGTTGCAGCCTCCGTACTAGCTGGGTATATCACCACCAGCAATCATATACCCGATACGCCCATGGCGTTACAAAAACCCGCACCACAAAAACAACCCGTTCCATCAAAAACCGTTCGTAGCAAACGCCCGGTACAGGTTAAAGGCACCGCATGGGTGATACCCAAAGACAATATTGACACTGATATGATATATCATAACCGCTATCTTACCATTACCGACATCAACGAAATGGGGCAATACACCTTTGACAATCTTAAAGGCTATGAACAGTTTGCCTCCCAGGTGTCACCAGGGGATATCGTGGTAACGGGGAAAAACTTTGGTTGTGGAAGCTCCCGGCAACAAGCCGTTGACTGCTTCCGCTCGCTTGGTATCAGCGTTATTATCGCTGAGTCATTTGGCTCTATTTATGAACGCAATGCCATCAACAGTGGCATGCCCATTCTCACTGCACCCGGTATTACCAAAAAAATAACTGATCAAGACATGGTAAGCGTAGATTTTACCACGGGGAAAATCACAGATCACACCCAGCATACCACCTATGAGGGAAACCCGTTCTCACCGGTGCAACTTGATATATATAAACGTGGAGGACTATTACATACATGGAGGTAGACAGATTATGGGTATGACTTTTGCCGAAAAAATTCTTGCCCGCTATGGTCACACAAAAAATGTTACACCCGGGCAAATTGTGACGGTGCATCCGGATCATTTGCTCACTCATGATAACACCGCTGCGATTATCCAGAAAATCACCCCGGAGCTTACCAAATACGGTGTTGTAGACCCGGATTTTCCAGTTATTGTATTAGATCATGTTATCCCAGCGGCATCAGAGAAAACCGCTACGAATCATAAACAAATCAGAGCGTTTGTCAAAACAAATAATCTGAACCATTTTTATGATATCGGTGCGGGGGTCTGCCATCAGCTTGTAGTTGAAAAAAACCTGGCGTTACCCGGGCAACTGCTTGTAGGAAGTGATTCACATACCTGCTCATATGGGGCGATAGGCGCGTTTTCCACCGGTATCGATCGTACTGAAGCAGCATCATTGCTACTTACTGGTGAAACATGGTTGAAGGTTCCACAAACCATCAAAATGACGTTGACCAACCAGTTGCAGCCAGGGGTATATGCTAAGGATGTGATTTTACATATCATTGGTGGTATCTCGGCTTCTGGGGCGAATTATTGCTCGGTTGAGTTTCACGGGTCTGTTTCGCAGTTTTCTATTGAGGAACGTTTTACTATGGCGAATATGGGTGTTGAAATGGGGGCAAAAAACGCGGTGTTCCCATGTGATACGGTTACAGAAGAGTATCTTACGTCACAGGGTATTTCCAAGAATCAGTATACGCCGGTGTTTCCTGACAATGATGCGAAGTATAGCAGTGAGCTTGAGTATGACCTTGGTGCTATTGAGCCGGTGGTCGCCTGCCCGCATTCCGTTGACAATGTTAAACTTGTCTCTGAGCTTGATGCGCTTGACTTTCAGCAGGGGCTGATTGGTACATGTACTAATGGTCGGTTATCTGATATTCGTATAGCTGCAGAGATTCTTAACAATAAAACAGTGCATCCATCTTTTAGACTATTGATATTACCTGCATCTCGCAAGATATATCAGGATGCCGTTGACGCAGGTTACATGGAAACCTTACTTGCAGCAGGAGCAGTGATTCTTCCACCGGGTTGTGGACCGTGTTTAGGTGCTCATCAAGGGGTGCTTGCTCCTGGTGAACGATGTCTAAGCACGGCTAACCGTAACTTTAAAGGACGCATGGGCTGTAAAGAAGCAGAGATATATTTAGCAAGCCCGGCAACGGTTGCGGCTTCCGCGATATCTGGAATGTTAACCGATCCACGTGAGGAGGTGAACTAATCGTATGACTGTCTGGCGGTATAATGATAATATCAACACTGATATGTTGTTCCCTGGCAAATATGTGTACACTTGTAGTACGGCAGAGGAGATTAAACCCCATCTGTTAGAGGATCTTGACCCGGATTTTGCATCCAACGTCTCATCTGGTGATGTTATCTTCGCTGGTAAAAACTTTGGCTGCGGCAGCAGCCGGGAGCAGCCGGTGATTGGCCTGAAAGCAGTTGGTATTAAGGCGGTAGTCGCTGAAAGCTTCGCGCGGATTTTTTACCGTGCAGCGATTAATCAAGGTCTTTTACTCATAGAATGTCCTGAAGCCATTCGTAAGTATTCGGATGGTGACTCTGTTGCTCTGGATATAGAAAAAGGCCAGCTCACTGTAGGGTCGAATACGTTTTCGTTTCCCAAGTTACCCGATGAGATATTAGCCATTCGTGATGCAGGCGGGTTGCTGCCGTATACTCGCAAGAAATTACAGAATCAACAGAAACATACGTAGACGGGTTCTATTCTCACGGGTATGTTACTCTTCGTAGATTTCTAATGTTTCGAAGAACTCTGCAGTGAAGATATAGCCGTACGGGGTTTTTTCTATTAGCCCTTTTTTGATGCAGTGCTCTAAAACATCATCAAGGGATTCTATTTCGGTATGTTTTTTGGTTGGTGCTGGTAGTTTGTTAGAGTGCTTTATTTTTTTCATCCGTTTCCACCTCTTCACATAGTATAGAGGTACTATGACATGATAGAGTTTGTCTATACTGGTATTTAAAGCCTGGTTGTAAAAATACCAAAATGGAAAAGTCATACAAAAAAACTAGGTCTTTGAGCGTATGTTGTTTAAGAGAGATACATGACGGGTTTCGGTAAGAGACACTAAAAACCCGACAAAACCGGTGAAAACATCGGTTGTTACAAAACCAAGCAGTGAGACAACCAAGATCTCCTCAGCGGTTACTGCAAAAAGAGACGTGAATATGAGTATAGCAACAAACTCTCGAGTACCGATGCCTGCGGTGGTGATTGGGATAAATCCAACGGTATTTGCTACGGGGAACAGCATGAGAAAATAAATATATGGTATATCCAGGTCTAATGCTATAACAAAAAGATATTCCTGTGAGAAAATAATAATCCAGGTGAGGCTGCCTACAAGTGTGGGTAGGATGAGTTTTTTTAATGGCGGGAAATCTTGGTAGAATGAACCAATAAATCGGTTAAAATATGGTTTGAATGACCGGGGGCTTAGTTTGGTGATGAGATAGAGAAGCAGCTGTTCTCCTCGTTCTTTTTTGATGAAATAGAGGAGTATACTTATGAGTATGAGAAGCCAGAGTACCGTATATGTGAGTAAATCTGGTATCATGCTGAATACGAGGATAGCACCGATAATCATCATGATGTAGAGTGAGAATGTGTGCAGTACAGTTTCGATCACTGAGTTTATAAATAGTTTGCCGTAGGGTTGATGGGTTTTTTCTTTCATGTAGGGTATGCGCATGAGCTGTCCGATGTAGCCGGGTGTGAAGCTTCCGTAGAAGTAGCCGATGAGGAATATTTTGAGGGATGCGGTGAACGAGAGGTGGATGTTTTGTTGTGTTTGGATGAGTTTCCAAGCAAGATTTCGGATGAGTACGCGTGGTATGGTGAGCAGTGCGATGATGAGAAAATAATAGGGTGGTATGGCGGTTATGGCGGCGAGTATTTCGGTGATGTCAAGAAAGTAGATGATGTAGAGTATGAAGAGGATGATGCCGATGAAGGGGAGTATTTTTTTTATTTTGGTGAACAGCTGTTGTGCCATAGTGTGTGTTTTTGGTATAGGCTTTCTGCTTTTTTAATGCGCGTGGTTTGTTTAAAATATTAGTGGGTGGCAATTGGAGTTTAATTTAGGATAGAGTAATATAATAAAACTTATATAGTTATATGATTAATATATATTGAGAGTCTGTGGGAGTGGCTTTTTGAAAAATCTCTCCTCACCACCTTCAACACTCCCCCATTCTCTCCATAAACCGTTTTTTTTGATACTCATGTATGGGATGGGAAAGGATGGAGGTGAAGATAGAGAAAAATATCGTCTAGGAACCTCACATCCTACGTATGAGAATACCCCTGTATTTTAAATGCATTTTTCGCAGCTAAGCATGTAGTTAGGTATGCCGGCATATACTCTGCCGTATGTACCGTTCTGCTGCATTTACTTTTGCAACTGTGGCACATATTTTGTAACCGCACCTTTGATACTGCCGGTGGTGCCTAACGGGCGGATTTGAAATGTATACGAATTGATGTGATGAAGGCTTGTTAGCGCAGTTATGGCCATGTCTTTAGTGTGATTGGTACACCGGAGGATCCCTTGTGTTCCATTAAATCGCACGATACTGATTCGGGGTGTGCGCGTAAGCTGCGGATGCAACGCGTGTAACTGATGGTTTATGTGTGCTATGAGTGTTTGTTTGTCAAGTGACATTGCTGTGTTGTTTGGTGTTTGTAGCGAAAATGCGATATATCGTCTGCGTTGTGGTCCTCGAACGATAGTGTTTTCCACCTCCGTAGTGGTTATATGTTAAAAGGAAGAGAATAGCGTGTAGCTCGTAGGGGTATGTATTGTTTATTCTGATTCAATCCGCGGTGCTAACAAGTAGGTGACATGACCTTTTTTATCAGCGATTTCAAAGTCAACGCGAATGGGATTGTCATTTCCCAGCATAATAGTGATTGGTTCATCACTGCGCACCGGTTTAATCATGTTGCTAAAGTAATCAATGGAAAAAAGACTTCTGAATTTCCCTGTTGTATTCAATGAGACAAGAAGATCCTTGGGGAGTTTCAAGTTAACCGTGTCGGTGTCTCCTTCAGCGAATAATTCAAACATGTTTTTATCAACTGATAACGCAAGGTGATCTGATACCGCTTCTGAAGCGCGTACGCCTTGGGTGAGCTCTGAGGCTTTAATAATAATTTTTGCAGGTAGCTCTAAATTCGGTACTTTTGAATCAGGCATACCAGCAGTGTCAATTAACCCCATCCTCCGGGTGAGGTTCCCGATTTGTACGATCAGCCGGTTTGATTCTTCATCATATTCAAGTGAGACAAGATCGCCAGAGCCTGCAAGACGCATGATGCTACTAAGTTTATCGATGTCAATCCCGAGTTCCATGTCATCTGCTTTATAATCTTCAAATGCTTTGTTTTTGACTTCTAAGTCCACCATTGCTACATGTGCAGGATCAACTGCTCGTAGCGAAATCCCTTTTGATGAAATGTTGAATTTTGCTTCACTGACAAGCGGAGCAGTTACATCAATTATCCCTTTAAGTACTTCTGATTTTACTTTGGCTTTAAACATAGGTATGGTCAACCTCCCCGACATTGAAGTCTTCCACAGGAAATAATGCAAACGATGTTTATAATGATGACGGTATTTTTCTTCTAACGTTCAATTGGCACCTAGATGCTATTGCGCATATATACACTGTGTTTTTGTAGTGTATTACACAGTGTATTTTAAAAAAAATGAGTAAATGAGTGTATCAGCTACCCTGTATAAACCTACAAGAAAAGAAAAAAAGTTGGTGGAAAAGTGGGTTATAGCTCAGTGGTTTTAGTTACCAGTGAGAACCCTGCGAAACCATTTACGGGTGAGAGGAACCCCCGCAATGATACCATACCAAGCCATCCGGTGTACCCGTAAAAACCAAGGCAGAGCACCGAATGCGTACCATTTATGCTGCTACGATTTATCCCTGAGTTAATCAAGGTTTTCGCATTTTTGTGGAATGGATATCTCGCAAACACAATAGGGAATTTAAGCACTCGATAATGTGGTGGCACATTAGGATACAGTTCATACAATTTTTTCCAGGGTATCCGAATCTTTAAATCAAAATGCAGCCCACGTCCTCGTGATTGTACAAAAGAAATCAGACTAAGATTCAGTCCACTTTGCTCAAAGAACTCTACGAGTTGTTCATCATTTAACGCAAGCTCTGCGCATTTCTCAGCGATTGCTTGATCACGTGTTTCATCTGGTTTAACGATGATTTCTGTGGGAACACTCTGTATTCCATCAGGGCCGAATCGATATAAGGTAGAGATCCACCAACAGAAACAAAGGCAAGGCCAACATCACTACCAGAAAAGACGATA
>CAZRMY010000059.1:0-10967 GCA_964601295.1 uncultured Thermoplasmatales archaeon
GGATGGTAACACAGCCGCTGCACACATCGCATATGCATTCAGTGATGTAGCAGCAATATACCCAATAACGCCTTCATCACCAATGGGTGAAGTAGCTGACAAATGGGCTGCATATGGTCGAAAAAACCTATTTGATCAAATCTTGAAAGTATCAGAGATGCAATCTGAAGGAGGCGCTTCAGGAGCCGTACATGGTGTCTTAAGCGCTGGAGCATTAGCTACAACATTTACCGCCTCACAAGGGCTTCTTCTCATGATACCAAATATGTACAAAATCGCTGGGGAGTTAATGCCCACGGTATTTCATGTGTCTGCCCGTGCCATCGCAGGTCAAGCACTCTCAATCTTTGGTGATCATCAAGATGTCATGGCAGCACGAGCAACTGGTTTTAGCCTACTTGCTTCTGGGTCCGTACAAGAAGTCATGGATCTTGCCCTGGTCGCACATCTTTCAACCTTACGATCCAGCATACCCTTTGTTCATTTTTTTGACGGGTTTCGAACATCACATGAAATACAAAAAATAGATGTGATAAAATACGAAGACATCGCACCATTAGTCGATTGGGAAGGAATAAAAAGACATAGAGCACGTGCATTAAACCCTGAGCACCCACACCTCAGAGGCACCGCACAAAACCCGGATATTTACTTCCAAGTCAACGAAGCAGCAAATCAATACTACCAACAAGTACCCAACATCGTTGCAGAAGAGATGAAAAAAGTTAGTGAACTCACCGGGAGGACATACCATCTTTTCGATTATATCGGCGCAGCAGATGCAGAACGCATTATTATCATGATGGGATCAGGCTGTGAAGCCGCAGAAGAAGCAGTTAACTACCTCACAAAACACGGTGAAAAAGTTGGATTACTCAAAGTACGCTTATATCGACCGTTTTCAAAGGAACATTTCCTACAGTCACTCCCAGACACAGTTAAAAAAATCGCAGTACTTGATAGAACAAAAGAAACTGCAGCATTTGGTGAACCCCTATATCTCGATGTCGTATCAATCTTAAAAGACACCAATAAAGATATTCTAGTTGTGGGAGGCAGATACGGCTTGGGATCAAAAGATTTCACACCCACTATGACCAAAGCAGTACTAGATAATTTAAACCAAGATTCCCCAAAGAACCATTTCACGGTTGGCATTGTTGATGATGTAACAAATACAAGCCTTCCCCTTGGTGAATCAATAGACGCAAGCCCAGAGGGTACTATCCGCTGTAAATTCTGGGGGATCGGCGGTGACGGAACGGTTGGAGCAAACAAAGATGCCATTAAAATCATCGGTGACAACACCGATATGTATGCACAAGGATATTTTGCCTATGATTCAAAGAAATCCGGTGGGGTAACGGTTTCTCATCTGCGTTTTGGTAAAACACCAATTCATTCAACCTATCTAATTGATAAAGCAGATTATATCGCCTGCCATCAATCAGCGTATGTAACCCAGTTTGACCTCCTAGAAGGTATCAAAGACGAAGGTACCTTTGTTTTAAACTCACCCTGGTCTCTTAAGCAAATGGAAAACAAGCTGCCCAATTCGCTTAAACGCATGATTGCAGAGAAAAATCTGAAATTTTACACTATCGACGCGGTTAAAATCGCTGAAGAAATCGGTCTTGGTGGACGCATTAACATGATCATGCAGACGGTGTTCTTCAAACTCGCAAATGTTATCCCCATTGACTCCGCAGTTAAATACCTCAAAGAAGCTATCGAAAAAACATATGGCAAAAAAGGCAAGAATGTTGTTGAAATGAACTGGAAGGCTGTAGATCATGCCTTGGAACATCTAAATGCAATCCAGTATCCTGATTCATGGAAAAACCTAGCAGATGAACCACCTAAAAAAGTAGAAGAGCCTGATTTCGTCACTAAAGTGATGCGTCCGATGTTGAAACAACAGGGAGATAAACTCCCAGTTAGCGCGTTTACTCCTGCAGGATTTTTCCCAACAGGTACAACGCAGTATGAGAAACGTGGTGTCGCCATAAATATACCAGAATGGATTATGGAAAACTGTATTCAATGTAATCAATGTGCCATGGTCTGTCCGCATGCAGCTATCCGCCCGTTTTTAGTAACAAAAGAAGATCTGGATCATGCACCAGAAGGATTTGAAGCGAAAAAAGCAGTTGGTAAAGACGTTGATGAGTATCACTTCAGAATTCAAGTGTACCCTGAGGACTGTGTTGGCTGCGGTAACTGTGCAGATATCTGCCCGGCTAAAGAAAAAGCATTAGTGATGAAACCACTAGCCAGCCAGAAGGACACTCAGAAACCATTGCAACGTTACGCAGATTCATTACCACAACATACCGGTTCTTTCAACCGATACACCGTGAAAGGCTCCCAATTCTACAAACCCTTATTCGAATTTTCCGGCGCCTGCGCAGGATGCGGTGAAACACCCTATATGAAACTCGCCACCCAACTCTTCGGGGAACGAATGATTATTGCCAATGCCACGGGTTGTTCATCTATATGGGGTGGCTCAGCACCCTCCGTACCCTTCACCGTGAACGCTGAAGGTCATGGACCCGCTTGGGCAAACTCACTATTTGAAGATAACGCTGAATACGGGTTTGGCATGGTACTTGCCACATTACAACGACGGGCAAAACTCAAAGACCTCATACAACACGCTATAGATAACAATCTAGTAACCGGCGCGTTACAAGACGCCTGCACTTCATGGGTCGAACACATGAATGATCCGGAGAAATCAAAAGAACACGGAGATTTTATCAAACAGCAGCTTGCAGACAACCACGAATCAAACACATTACATGACATCTGGGAATCACGAGATCTGCTCACCAAGAAATCAATATGGTCAGTCGGCGGCGATGGATGGGCATACGATATCGGCTACGGCGGATTAGATCATGTATTAGCCATGGGTGAAGATATCAACATCCTAGTCTTTGACACAGAAGTATATTCAAACACGGGAGGGCAATCATCCAAAGCAACACCTGTGGGATCTATAGCGAAATTTGCTGAATCCGGGAAGAAAACCACAAAAAAAGACCTCGGAGTAATGGCGATGTCCTACGGATACATTTATGTGACCTCCATTGCCATGGGAGCAAACAAAAACCATACCCTCAAAGCCATCAAAGAAGCAGAATCTTATCCCGGGCCATCATTAATCATCGCGTATGCACCCTGTATCAACCATGGGATAAAAGTCGGTATGGGTAAATCCCAACATGAGGAAAAACTTGCTGTTGAATCAGGATATTGGCCATTATACCGATATGACCCACGACGTGCACAGGACGGAAAAAACCCCTTCCAACTTGACTCCAAAGAACCTGATGGCAGCCTTCACGATTTCCTCATGCGCGAAGTACGCTACGCTGCATTATATAAAACATTCCCAGAGGAAGCAAAAAAACTCCACAAAAAACTTGAAGAAGACGTACAACAACGTTACCACATGTATCAATCAATGGCAGAGAAACAATAAAAAAAGATACATTTCCAGTCATGCGCGGTAAGTCTTTCACCAAAAGACTAATCACCTCACTTGCCATATCTTTTTGGTAGATGCACTTATTGAAGGATCGTGCTGGGGAGTTAGCAGAACATATTACCGCAGCGGACACTGTACACATTGTAACACATATCGATGCTGATGGACTTACCGCAGGCTCAATAGCGATAACTGCGTTACAACGAGCGCATAAGAAATATTCAATCGAATGTGTAAAACAATTAGATGAACGCGTATTAGATACGGTAGAAAAAAATCAGGCTGACTTAATATGGTTTACCGATCTTGGAAGCAGTATTGCCACCAAATATCCACAGCTCAACAAGATTATCACTGATCACCATAGCTGCCCAAAGGATACTGATTTACCGTTTCATTTAAACCCCCATCTCTTTGATATAGATGGTACGGTTGAGCTTAGCGGGGCAGGTGCAACCTATCTTGTGGCAAAACACTTAGATGCTAAAAACCAGGATTTAGCCGCCCTCGCGGTGGTCGGCGCCTGCGGGGATCTACAGGATAAAAAATATTGTAAACTCAGCGGAGTCAACAAAGAAATTCTGTCTGAAGGTATCGAAAAAAACGTGCTAGTATCTCAAATGGACATACGGTTTTTCGGGCGTGAAACACGTCCTATTCATAAACTCATACAATACGCCACTAACCCCGTGATACCCGGGTTAAGCGGACGTGAGGAGGCCTGTAAAACATTTCTAAAGGATATCGGGATCAGACTCAAAGATGCAGATATCTGGCGTCGATGGGTAGACCTTTCTAAAGATGAACGAAAACAAATAATATCTGCATTAATGCACCGTCTACTCTCCCACGGTGTCGGCTATCGATTAACCCGGCGGATACTTGGCGAATGCTACCTGCTTCCCCAGGAGGAACCAGCTACTGAACTGCATGATGCAAAAGAATTTGCTACCCTGCTAAATTCTACCGCACGATACGCACAAGCTGACGTAGGAATTAACGTCTGCTTGGGAGACCGAAGTGAATGGCTGACCAAAGCCCGTAATCTCCTTCAGGGACATCGTAAAAACCTTGTTGAAGGCTTACAGTTTGCTCGTGAGGAAACACTTTCGAAAAGCACACATGTACAATATTTCCATGCACAAGATGGTATACGCGATACTATTATCGGAATTGTCACGAACATGCGGTTACACTCAGAAGACGTTGACGATACGCTCCCACTGATTGGATTTGCTAATACGAGCACTGGTGATGTAAAAGCATCAGCACGAACAACCCAACAGCAAGTCGACAACGGAGTAAACCTATCCAGCGCGATGCGTAATGCAGCTAAAAAAATTGATGGTTTCGGCGGTGGTCATTCCATTGCCGCAGGAGCAACTATTCCAAAAGGAAAAGAAAAAGAGTTTATCCGCCTTCTTGAAAAAGAACTACAACATCAGCTCTCACTGCATTTGTAAACTTCTTCAATAGTGACATCAAACTCTAACGTTTCACCAGCTAACCTGTGAAAACTATATTTAAAGTCAGGGTCTATCTGTCGTAAATACGAAAATAACGCCTGCTCTATATATTCTGCTGGCAACGCAGGGAGTGTAATATTTGTTGTTTCATTTCGTTCAATAGTTATCAAGCGATTAAAGGTTTTGGATTCAGTGTTATTGCCCTGCGTATAACTGGCGTATATTGTATCCTCAGTCATATTGTCGATAGTAAAGCCAACAACACCGGAGTAGGGATACGAAACATCAATTGTTGCATTCACAACAGGGTTATGCCTGACCAAAATAGTGGTATCATTAAGACTAGTAACCTTGGTTGAGTTTTCTGGGAACGTGTATTGTTCACCAGTGTTCGGATTCATCTCAGAGATCCACGTGAAGTTTTCTCCGACATCAGTAGTCGGTGTTGTATACATCCATAGATGGGTTTCATTAATTGCGGTGACCACAGTGGAGTTATCCCATGAAAGATATTTTGATTCAATTATTTCCCCGATTGAATGCCAGGTTTCACGTAATGTAATAAGAGACGTTGTTCCAGTGCCTAAATATGGTTGTAAATCAATGGGCATAGGTTGATCTTCTTCGATTGTATAGACCTCATAGGTTTGAGATGTTTCTTCATCTATAGGTATATCAAACGTATTTCCTTCCTGGACGGGAACTCCATATGCTTCCTCAGGAGGAATAGGCCCTATTGTAGCTTCATCGCCTTCTTGAAGACCTACGAGACCATCAATAAAACCCTCAAGAAAATTAGAGGTATATGCTGAATAACCTGAGGGTGGCTGCTGAGATTGATTCTCCGCAACAAAAATATTAAGCGGCGCTCCCCCTACTTTGTTATCAGTATCATTATAGGAGGAATCAAAAATTGTTCCATTTGAGACATACCTCCCGATATAATTAACATCAACACAATCGCCATACGCTATAAGCTTACTCTGGCTAGAGAAATTTTTAAATATATCATCCCAGACGGTGCCCGTTCCATCCTGACTGGGTTGGGCTAGAATAACTGCGGAAAGCACCACTGCAACTATCACAATAAGTGCTACTAAAGCAACTTTTTCTGATTTCATGATTCAGAGTTGAATAGGGTCATCGTATATATATCTTCCTTATTGTTGTATCTTATGCCGTGTTGCTATCATACTGCGGATAAATTTTGCTGCAAGTAAAGCGGTTTCACCATGATCAAAGCGAGGTGATACCTCCATGATGTCAAACCCAATCAAGCGATCCGCAAAAAAATCAATACAGCTAAGCACATCCAATGGATGCAACCCAAATGGTTCAGGTGTGCTCGTACCCGGTGCATAAGCAGGATCTAAAACATCGATGTCACAGGTAAGATACAAAGGTTTATCCGGAAGATATGTGTTTACTTTTTTTAAAACAGAAGCGATGCCTTGCTTTTTTAACGTAAATGCATCACAAAAAAACAGTCCATCATGTTCTGCGTTATGATATTCTGCTTTCTCTGCTGAACGTATACCCAGCACCGCGATATTCTGAATATCTACTGAATCTGTTATACGATGAACAGCACACGCATGATTGTGTACTTCATTCTCATAAATATTCCGATAGTCAAGATGAGCATCTAAACTTAATACGGTGATTTCCTGGGAAAAGGCTTTAATTATACCTGGTGTGGCAGAATGTTCACCACCAATAAAAATCGGGAATTTATTTTGCTGAACAATCTGGGTAGCACAAGCGGTTACCGCTTGTACCATATCCGATGGTGATTTATGTTCTACAGCAAGATTACCGTAATCATGAAATGGTATTTCTGATAAATCCACTTTTGTTCTGAGATCAAATGATTCGAAATTCCAGCTTGCTTGTCGAATCGCCTGTGGACCTTGGGCTGTACCAGGTCGAAAAGATGAGGTTTTTTCATACGGGACGCCAACGATGATATATGCTGCCTGTTTGAAACTTGCTTCGGCTTCAGCAAAATAATCAGGAAATTGCATAGTTGCACCTCGCGTGTGTACCCCCAATTGGACAGTAGTATGTGTATATACAATATAAGTAAGTAACAGAAAACGTGCCTGATGCCCTGTTTTTATACCCGGGTGATTTTTTTCTTGCCTAACGCCTGCAGATATTGTATTTCTTTACCTGGTTCCAACGCATCTTTGAATTCATCTGGTATCTGCATTTCAAAGGTCTCATAGGTTTCAAGATCCATAAGCTGTACATTATCTCCCATGAGCGCGAGTACTTGAGCACTTCGTTTGTCAATCATGGGTACATTGACTTTATGTTTGACCGGGTGAACGATACTGCGTTTCTGACCATCGAAGATGCCGATGGCTTCGATACGTGCTTTAGCTTCTCCGTGTTTTCCAGGTTTAGAGGTTGAAATACTCATGATTTTACATGGTTCATCATCGATGATGACGTATCGGTTTACTTTTAAGGTTCTTACTTCTGCTAATTCTTTCATATATGCTATCCCTCAGGAACTTTATAGACTACATCATGTTCGCGTACCCGGTCTTTGACTTTGATTCCTACCGCATCGCCGGGTTTCACAGATTCAACAGGTTCTTGATCGATCTGCATGCTGGTTACTTGTTGTTTAAAATCCGTGTGTGCACCTACAAGGTGTATGGTGTCACCAACGGTTAGTTCTCCATCGGTTATCCGTATGGCCGCTACATTGATATTGGTGAAAAAATGTTCAACGACACCAATTTTTTCTTCAACCATAGATTTAATCACCATTTTTTTGTGATATCTCAAAGTTATTTATAGGTATTCTTTTTTTTTACGTCTTTTGAACTATTTCATAGATTACTTTTTTGTTATGTTTTGTGCAGGTGAATGCCTCCCATAGTGAATCCCATTCCATAGGATTTCCACATTCTGGGCAGGCGATACTTTCAATGATTTTACGTTGTGATTTCATACGTGTTTTAACAACGTCTGCTTTGATTTTTTTCTTGGGGTTCATGGTGTTCATGATATACACTGTGCCATCTGATGGCATATACGGTGTGTTATCTGATTTCATGCGTTTCTTTTTATATGCTTTCATTTGGAGTTTGTATTTCTCCATCATGGTTTGTCGTCGGCCCATTACATCACCATTAATGTTTGTTGGAATTGAGGAGTAATAAGGTTTATGTTATAAATGTTCTTTCCTATGTGGAAATGACCGTGGAAATAAAAGATTTTGATGTTGACCCGCGTGTTTGTGATATTGTTACTCAGCAGGGTATTAGTACGTTGTATCCGCCGCAGGCTGATGCGTTACCGCATGTGTTAGCTGGGGAGAATGTGGTATTGTCGGTTCCTACTGCGGGGGGTAAAAGCTTGGTAGCGTATCTAGGTATGGTACAGCGGTTGTTGACTGAGGGTGGGAAAGCGTTGTACGTGGTTCCGTTGAAGGCGTTAGCACGTGAGAAGTATGAAGAGTTAAGCGTGTTTAAGCAGTTAGGGTTGAAGATTGCGCTTTCCACCGGTGATCTTGATGAATCAGATCCACGGTTATCCCGGTATGATATTATCGTGTGTACCTCTGAGAAAGCTGATTCAATTCTACGTCATGGGGTTAAATGGATTGAAAAAGTACGAGTGTTAGTGGTTGATGAGATTCATTTAATTCATGATCCCTCTCGTGGGCCTACTCTTGAGGTAATTATCGCGCGTTTTAAAGGATTAAATCCGGATACGCAGATTATTGCGTTGTCAGCAACGATTAAGAATGCGATGGATTTGTCTGTGTGGCTTGATGGGAAGCTGGTGAGTTCTGAGTGGCGGCCTGTGCCGTTGCGTGAGGGCGTGTTTCATAAGAGGGAGATTTTGTTTGAGGATGGAACGGTTACACCGGTGAGCGGTAAACAGGTAAAACCAGTCGAGCGGTTAGTTGAGGATTCAGTTGGTGCCGGTGGTCAGGTGTTAGTGTTTGTGAATACCCGGCGTTCTACCGTGTCAGTGGCACATCGGTTAGCAGGTGTGGTATCCTCGTTGTTAACCTCTGAGGATGTGAAAAAGTTAACACAGCATGTTGGCTCAAAGAAACGGCAGTTTGCCGAGGTTACCTCTGTGGATGACGAGTTACATATGCTGGTACGGCAGGGTGTAGCGTTTCATAACGCCGGGTTGTCAAGTAGGCAACGTCGCATGGTTGAGCAGGGGTTTAAACAACGGTTGATTAAATGTATTGTGGCAACGCCGACGCTTGCTGCAGGGGTGAATATTCCTGCACAGCGGGTGGTTATCCGTGATTTGTGGCGGTATGAAGCAAATTTTGGTATGCAGCCGATTCCAATTCTTGAATATAAACAACAGGCAGGTAGAGCTGGTCGCCCGCAGTATGATACTGTGGGTGAGGCTATTACGATTGCTAAGAATGGTAATCAGAAGGATAAGATCTACGAGAATTATATTCATGCAGATACCGAACCAATTTATTCAAAGTTGGGGAGTCAAGCGGCATTACGGATGCATTTGCTAGCGGTTATTGCATCACGGTTTGTGGATAGCTTGGATCAGATTTACGCGTTTATTGAAAGTACGTTTTTTGCGTATCAAGCTGAAGTGTATACTCTTGAGGAGGAGATTGAAACCGCGCTTACGTTTTTACGTGATCATGAATTCATCGAGGACATTGATAATGGTCGGCTGATGGCGACCTTGTTTGGGACACGGACGTCCTCATTATATATTGATCCATTGTCCGCGGTAGTGTTACGCTCCTCCTTAGAGAAATCATGTGCACGGGATACCTCAACGCTGTCGTTTGTTCATGCGGTGTGTGCGACACCGGATATTCGGAGTCTATATCTACGGAGTTCTGACAGCTGGGTGGAAGAATACTGTGAACACAGAAAGGGAAGTTTCCTAGTTGATTTACCCCCGGTGGCAAGTAATGAGTATGAATGGTTTTTAAGTGATGTAAAAACCGCGAAACTCATTGAGGATTGGATTAATGAAATCTCAGAGGATCAGCTGATAGCAAAATATCATGTTGGACCTGGAGATATTCATAGTCTGGTAGATACTGCTGAGTGGTTAGTGCACGCTGCACGAGAGTTTGCACGTATGTATAATTTTGACTGCGTATCTGATCTTGATGAATTAAAACTGCGGGTGCATCACGGCTGTAAAAAAGAACTGTTAAATCTTATTCAACTAAAAGGCATTGGTAGAGTTCGTGCTCGAGCATTATTTTCAGAAGGATTTAAAACCATTAGTGATCTGCGTGGTGTGCCATTAAAACGACTTGCGCAAGTTAGTATGATTGGTGAGGGAATCGCGAAAAATATTAAACGTCAGATAGGTGAGCAAGATGGTAAGCAGGAAACAGAGTTATCAGAATACCGTTAAAAACGCTGGTGAGCAGCAGGGCATCTACGTGTTTGCAGCAAACGGAAAGGTGCCTGATGTAAAAGTATTTATTAGAGATCTTCAGCAACTGGCAGAAGAGTATGATGTTGTGATTCAAGGAGTAAACGCGGATATGGTTTACAGCAAAACACATTTGTTATCTGCCGGATTGCATGCCCTGCGTGCATGGGAAACTGATACTGCATCAACAAATTCTTTGGAGATGGAGGTACTGCTGTATGCTGCCGGTGAACGACAGATAAAGCTGGCGATACCAAAAATGGGCATCAACAGTGGTGCTGTGCATTTAGCATTTGTGATACTTGATACAAAAGATACGGTGACAAAAAAAGGAAAAAAACATGTTTCTGGGTTTATTGATTCGTTGTGTAGTAAATTTGATTTAAAAAAAAATGATAAGCTTCTAGAAGGAACAGTAGATATCCTAACCCGCTTTGGTATCACTAAAACTGAGATGCAAACCGTGCCAAAAGCTAAATATGAGCAGCTTATCCTGGAGAAGATAGCATTAGTTGATATCATTAAATAGAAAATGTTACATGCCCGCATGAGGTAGTTTGGATATCCTGGAGCCCTGCGGAGGCTCCTACTCGGGT
>CAZRMY010000060.1:0-10863 GCA_964601295.1 uncultured Thermoplasmatales archaeon
ACTTCTTTTTCCATTCATACAAAAATTGCTTAGATGCTGAGATACCAACATTATTATATATAAAACAATAATATTATTATTCATATTCTATTACATTTGCTCATACAAAATAGTATCAGATATCTGAACGATACAGCGAGATGCATATACAATGCTACGACAACTTGGGGGTATTATTGAAAAACGACCATGGATAATCGTTGGTCTAATTATTATCATAACAATAGGTTTTTCCTTGTTTCTACCTGCTATTGAGTTTAAAACAGATTTCAGAAATTTTACTCCAGATGATCCTATTGTTAAAGCAAATAGTCGTGTGTTTGAATACTTTGGGAGCAATCAACAAATCATTTTTGCATTGATTCACAATGAAAAAACCTCCAGTATCCTTGATCCTGAATCTATACGCGAAATCAATTATATCCAAAAAAATATCCTAGAAATACCTGAAATCAATGGATCCTTTTCTATAGTCACATTTGTTGATATGATGTGTCAGCTCGAATTTGGCGCATCTTTGGAGAATTGTTCCGAGAGACAACTTCAGATGGCGATAACTGATTTGTTCACAAAATATGATACCTCACAAAAACAACTTTTTTCTATCAATGATGCTGATGAACCTGTAGATTTTAAACGGTTCCCCAGAATATCACGAGGAAAAAGTGTTAACAGTGTTGATATTAAAAATTGTTATCTTACCGCGGATAATACTACGTTTACTGTTTCATTTGAAGTCTATGATCTAAGCGCCTTTACCGAGACTATTTCTCCACCTATACCCCGGACAAATGTCATGGAATGGTATCTTTCTTTTGATAACTTGATTCAACCAGATAAACAACTTGATATACAGTATCGTATCGCGCTGCATCTTGAACCAAAGTATCCTCTCTGGGAAGTCGGAAAAGGTGTATTTGCAAATTTACGAAACCTTATGCAGATTATTCGGAACCGTGAGCTTTTCACGTATAATCAAGCTGCGTATCTATGGATAAAACCCCCTGATCAAACTATGTATTTCCCGCTGCCACTGGAAACAAGTACGCTTCGCTTTGATACATCTCATGATGTCATCCAGGTGCAGGTTTCACGCGATGAACTCAGCAGATATGGTATTGCACCACGATTTGGATCATTTGAGTTGCCCGCAAAACTCACAAATTTTAGTGCGGGTACTCGCTATTATCAACCGCCTATTTCAAACAGACCCGGAGGACGACTTACTGCAAATCTAAGTTATCTTATCCAGCGGCTACAACGACTACAACAACGACCAATACTTGGTAGTATCACACAGAGATTTCTGCAAAATCAGGTAGGGCTAACCTGGGAAGAATTTGATGATCTGTTCGCTCTCATAAACCAAAATGAAATGGCACCTGAAACAATCGCACTCAAAGATATTGAATCCCTCTGGAAATATCTTGACATTGCACCAGATAAAACTGGAGAATCAACAATATTTTTCATTCCTACATCATTAATCTCCGATACACGTATAGAAGCTCTTGCATTGTTATCAGAAGATTATGAGCAAACTGGACGTGCATCTGCAAGTCTGCTCATCATCCAATTACCTTTTGGTGATAACTATGAGGAAATGATTGCTTTAAACACACAAGTCTTACAGAGATTACACCAACTCGATGATGACAGTACCGCAATAAGCACGGATGTAACCGGCGAAGGCATTGTATCCATGCAGATCAATGAACTTACCTCAGAAGCAAATCAACTTATCGGACCGGGTATATTTATTATTATCATATTCATTTTATACATTAATTTTAGAAAACTCTCCTATGTTTTCCTTCCAATGCTTGCCTTGGGTGTATCAACGGTGTGGCTTTTTGGAACGATGTCTCTTCTTGGAATACCGTTTAATGTTATCGCAGTGGCATTAGTGCCACTTATATTAGGTTTAGGTGTAGATTATGCGGTTCATTTATTCCATAACTATCGATCTGAGCTTGAGGATGGGAAAAAACCTGCTGAAGCAATAAAAAAATCTGTTGAAGAAATTGGTACTGCTATGTTTCTTGCGATGATTACTACTGTAATCGCATTTATGTCTTTTTTGAGTGCCAGTGTTCCACCAATCCGTGATTTTGGTATTCTCCTTGCATTAGGTGTTACTTACACTTTTATTACTGCAATAACGCTTCTAGCGTCTTTACGATATATCTTAGATAGAAACAAAGAGATTAAACCAACCCGAAAATTACACCTCTATTCGGTTCGTAATATTATGGGTCGCTTAGCTCAAACCGTTGTTGGTCATAAGAAAAAAATTTTGTTTAGCATACTATTAATCACCATTATTCTAGGCTCAGGGGCTAGTCAACTGCAAACAGGTTTTGACATGAACCAGTTTGTACCTGAAGGTAATGAAGCTGTTGAGTTATTTGATGAGATCGCAGAAAAGTTTCCATACTCAAGTCAAGATCAAGAATATATTCTTATTGAAGGTGACATCGCAACTGTGGATACGCTTCAGAGTATACGTCAGACTCATATGAATATGAAAGATGATACGTATATCAGTGAGAACCCCGATGGATCACTAAAGACAACAAGTGTGTATACGTTATTGCAACAAGCAATACAGAATAATGCTTCACTTATTGATGCGTTTAATATTAATCCTGATACGTATATTCCACGATCAGATCAGGATGTGTATGATCTTTTTATGTATCTCTACGGTGAGGATATTGATTTGGAAACTATCGATGTTAGTTCTTCGATGACTATTGATCCTATTTCATTTGAATTTCGAAGTGTATTATACAAGGAAGATAGTGATTTTACCGCAACGGTTATTCGAATGTATATTGATCCATCGATTCAGGCTGATGATCAGGACCTCATGGATGGTTTTGCAGTATTGCATGATGAAATTCAATCAGATATAGCTGAGTATGGTGAGGCAACCGCGGTTGCTACGGGTAATTTTATTGTGACATTGACGATTACCAGTTCGCTTACAGAAAGTCAAATTCTATCTACGGGGATTTCAATAATTTTAGCAGCAATAGTTGTCATTATTGCTTATCGAAGTGTGACGTTGGGGATTATCACGATGATACCTGTTGGTTTTACGATTGTGTGGATACTTGGAACCATGTATTATATTGGTTATACGTTAAATGCACTTACGATAACGGTTACTAGCATCACAATTGGTATTGGTATTGATTATGCCATTCATTCTACAGAGCGTTTCCGTTTTGTTGCAGATAAAACCGGTGATGTCGTTCAAGCGGTTGGTGAAACTATTTCACATACCGGTGGGGCGTTATTTATTGCTGCTATGACGACAACATTTGGCTTTGGTATATTGATGCTTGCACCAATTCCGCCTCAGCAGCAGTTTGGATTGATTATTGCGGTTACCATTATTTTTGCGTTTATCACCTCAGTATTAATACTTCCTTTAGCGTTGGTTCGATGGGGGAAGTCCCGGAAAAAACGGAAAGGGTATATCATTACTCCCAGTGAATCTGATGAAATAGATGAGAAATTAAAATTATAAGTGAGATGGGTTGAAGATAGTAAAGTATGTATAGTTTTGTTGGATAACCGGTGTGTAATTAGATTAGGGGTTTTATGCGATGGCAAAGAAAATGATGAAACGCATTTTAGTTACTGGTTCAGTGGGTCAAATTGGTTCTGAGTTGACTATGGAACTGCGTAGTCGATATGGTAATGATAATGTGATTGCTACTGGTCGGAAAACTAAACCAGGTAGGGAGTTAGCGGAATCAGGACCTTTTGAGTTTATTGATATTACAAAGCCTGAGACGGTTAGAAAGGTTATTGATGAGTATGATGTTGATACGATTTATAATATGGCGGCTATTTTGTCAGCGGTTGGTGAGGAACATCCACAGCTATGTTGGGATGTGAATGTTAATGGGTTGTATCATATTTTGGAGTTGGCTCGTGAGTATGAGATGACCCGGGTTTTTGTTCCGAGCTCTATAGCGGTTTTTGGGCCTGAAACTCCTAAGGAGGATACACCGCAGGAGACGATTTTACGTCCGACCACAATGTATGGTGTGTCTAAGGTTTCAGGTGAGCTGTTGGGTAATTATTATGTGGATCGTTTTGGTGTGGATGTTCGTGGAGTTCGATATCCAGGGATTATAAGTAGTGAAACGATGCCGGGTGGTGGTACTACTGATTATGCTGTGGAAATTTTTTATGAGGCGATTAAGCATAAGAAATATACTTGTTTTGTTCGCAAGGATACGATGCTTCCTATGATGTATATGCCGGATTGTATTAAGGGCACTATTGATCTTATGGAGGCTGATTTTCAGCAGTTGAAACATCATTGTGATTTTAATCATGCGTCTATGAGTTTTACTGCTGGTGAGCTTGCTTCGGAGATCCAGAAGCATATTCCTGAATTCCAGGTGACCTATACACCTGATTTTCGGCAGAAGATTGCTGATTCGTGGCCTTCGTCTATTGATGATAGTGCGGCGCGTGAGGAATGGGGGTGGAACCCCTCCTATGATCTGTCTTTGATGACAGAGGATATGCTAGATAAACTCGGTAAGAAATTGGTTTCATCTACAGTATAATATTTTTAAATGATATTGGCTTCTTAGAAAGGTTTTTGTAGGTGATATGCGGTTTCATTGCATGAGTTTGTGGAGAGTTGATTGTTATTATGGCAGAATATGAGGAGCTTGAGAAGCATATGTCAGCTGATATTGATTCTATTCGAGGGTATCTTGGTGATGAGGCAGATTATTTACTGAATCATACCTGTGAAAAAATAAAGAAAGAGTCGTTACATGTTCCTGGTCCTGATTTTGTTGACCGGGTGCTGGTGGATTCCGATCGTCCTACCAGGGTGTTACGAAATCTTAAGTCGATTTATTATCATGGTCGTCTTGCTGGTACAGGCTATGTGTCTGTTTTACCGGTTGATCAGGGTGTAGAGCATTCGGGTATGGCATCGTTTAGGCCGAATCCTGAATATTTTGATCCTGAGAATATCATTAAACTTGCGATCGAGGGTGGTTGTAACGCGGTTGCATCAACGCTTGGTGTGCTTGGGATGACTGCGCGTAAGTATGCGCATCGTATACCGTTTATTGTGAAAATTAATCATAATGAGTTGTTGTCGTATCCTAATTCGTATGATCAGATTATGTTTGCTGATGTTGAGCAAGCCTGGGAGCTGGGTGCAGCAGCGATTGGATGTACAATTTATTTTGGTTCTCAGGAGTCTAATCGGCAGATACAAGAGGTTAGTCAGGCGTTTAAGTATGCGCATGAGCTGGGTATGGGCACGATTTTATGGTGTTATCTTCGCAATAGCGCGTTTAAGGTTGATGGGAAGGATTATCATGCGTCAGCAGATTTAACCGGTCAAGCTAATCATTTGGGGGTAACTATAGAAGCTGATATTGTGAAACAGAAACAACCTACGCTTGATGGGGGGTATGTTGCTCTTAATAAAGAAGAGGTGAAATTCGGTAAATTTGATGAAGCAGGATACGCTGACTTGACTTCTGATCATCCTATTGATATGACCCGGTATCAAATTATTAATTGTTATATGGGTCGTGTTGGATTAATTAATTCTGGTGGTGCGTCTGGTGATAATGATTTTGCGCAGGCGGTCCGTACTGCTGTGATTAATAAGCGTGCTGGTGGTACTGGTCTTATTTCCGGGCGGAAAGCGTTTCAACGTCCACGTGACGAAGGAGTGAAACTCTTACACGCGATACAAAATGTGTATCTGTGTGATGAGGTCACTATCGCTTAATGGAACGGCGTTATTGTTTAGCGCAACAACTGCAATACATATCAGCAGCAGAAATCCTATCTTATGGGAATTGGTTATATGGGGCTGACGATTGCTGAGAAAATTCTTGCTCGCGCGTCTGATAATACGGAAGTATTTCCAGATGAAATTGTTGAAGCAAAAGTGGATTTAGCGATGAGTCATGATAACACGGTGTTGGTTTCTGAGTATTTTAATGAACTACCGGGGAGCAACGTGTGGGATCCTCAGAAGATCGTGGTGGTCCTTGATCATCGTTCACCCGCCTATGATGAACAGGCTGCTTGTAATCATCAACGGATACGTCAGGTTATAAAGCAATATCATCTGCCATATTTCTATGATATTGGTGAGGGTATCTGTCATCAAATTCTTGTCGAAGATGGGTTTATACAGCCAGGGATGCTTGTAGTGGGGTCTGACTCACATACCACGACCTATGGTGGACTTGGGTCGTTTGCTACAGGTATTGGGGCATCTGAGATGGCTGCAGTGTGGAAGAATGGACACTTGTGGTTTAAAGTACCTAAATCAATTCGCTTTGATATTAATGGTACGCTACCGGAAGGTGTTACTGCAAAGGATGTCATTCTTTTTATCATTGGAGTAGTGGGCTCTGATGGTGCCAATTATTGCTCTTGTGAGTTTCATGGTACAACGGTGGAACATATGTCGGTTGACAGTCGTCTGTGTCTATGTAACCAGGCTATGGAGATGGGGGCAAAAAATGCGGTGGTACCCTCAGATGAAACTACTCGTAAATTCTTATCATTATTAGACCGACCATGTTTACCAATGAATGCTGATGTTGATGCGGTGTATGATAAGCTTTTTTCAATTGATGCAACCAAAATAATCCCATTAGTTGCATGTCCACATTCCGTAGATAAGGTGCGACCTGCAGCAGACCTTGATGATATCATCATCGATCAAGCAGTAATTGGTTCTTGTACTAATGGACGACTGGAGGATATTGCATCTGCTGCACGAGTGTTATCCGGTAAAAAGATATCCGCAAACGTGCGGTTAATCATAGTACCTGCTTCCAGGCAGGTGCTGCGTGATGCGATACACCATGGATATATACATATGCTATTGCAGGCGGGAGCAACTATTGTAAACCCAGGATGTGGCCCCTGTCTTGGGCTTCATCAGGGCGTACTTGCCCCGTGTGAACGTGCGATTACTACCACTAACCGTAATTTCAAAGGCCGTATGGGTTCACCTAAATCTGATATATTTCTTGCCAGCCCGCATACTGTTGCTGCTTCTGCGCTTACCGGTCATATTACGGATCCCCGGGTGATGCACTCATGAAATACCACGGTCGTGTTCATAAATATGGTGATCATATTAACACCGATCTTATTATTCCTGGAAAATATCTTCATAATACTGATCCTGTTCATCTTGCAAAACATGCTTTAGAGGGTCTTGACCCTGATTTCTGTAAAAACTTTAAAGCTGGCGATATCCTTGTTGCCGGTAGACATTTTGGATGTGGAAGTTCCCGTGAACAGGCAGCGATCTGTCTTAAACACCGAGGTGTTACATTGGTTATCGCGGAATCATTTGCTCGAATTTTTTATCGAAATGCTATAAACCAAGGAATCTATCTAATTGAAGCAGAAACTGCGGTGAAAAACATTACTTCTAATGATGTACTTACGGTAGATACTAGTAGCGGAGTAATGTGTAATCACACAAAAAACAGTACAATGAGCTTCCCACCTCTGCCAGATTTTCTAGATGCTATTATTAGATCAGATGGACTTATCCCTTATCTTCAGCAAACTAGAAAAACTAAATAATCTTGTTAATAAATAAGCACTGCTTTGACGCCTGTTGCTTGTCGTATTTTTGGAATTAATTTACCGGGTATAGGTTTTTCTGTGACAATAAATAATCGGGGTTCTTCATGAAGTTCGAAGTCATCAACGATTGCCTGGCGTATACTGATGTTATTTTGTGCGATGAGTGTTGCTACATCCGCGAGTATTCCTGATTTACTTGGATCTGTTGGGATAATTTCTACGACTCCCCAGTTCATATCAGGTGCTACATCTTTTAAATGACAGGTGGGGGTGAGTTTCGAGAAGATTTTGTTGAGATTTGGATGATGTTGTATCATTTCAATGGTCGAATTTATTGCGCGACGATCAAGGTTAAAGGCGCGTGCTATCTTCGAGTCTGATAGTTCTATGCTACCGCAGTATATTTTGTTGTTAGTTATGCGAAGTCCATATTCAAGCATTTTTTGTGCAATAATCCGTCTTTTAGGATAGCTGTTAAAATATTTAGCGATTTGCTTCCACATGGGTGTAGTATATGTTGTTCATTGTTATTAAATATTTATACATTACATCAAACTTAAGAACTATAAAGTATAAAATTGTACAATATAGTACATTAATTGACAATATTTATATAGTGCGAAGTACATAAATATATATGATGTCAATAAAAAGAACAAAAATACAACTAGACGAAAACGATCTCCCCAAAAAATGGTATAACATACAAGCAGACCTCAAAACACCACTTGACCCGCCGCTCAATCCAAAAACAAAACAACCCGCGGGACCAGATGATCTTAAAGCCATATTCCCCATGGAACTCATCAAGCAAGAAGTCAGCCAAGAACGCTACATACCCATACCGCAACCAGTCCGAGATATATATCGTCTCTGGAGACCCTCACCACTATACCGTGCACACCGACTAGAACAATCTCTGAAAACACCTGCACAAATATACTACAAATACGAAGGTGTGAGCCCACCTGGAAGCCACAAACCAAACACCGCTGTTGCTCAAGCATACTACAATATGAAAGCCGGCATAGAACGACTCGCCACCGAAACTGGAGCAGGACAATGGGGATCTGCACTTGCGTTTAGTGCTCGTTTGTTTCATCTAAAATGCATGGTATACATGGTTAAATGCAGTTACGAACAAAAACCATATCGACGAATTATGATGGAAACATGGGGAGCAAATGTTCTTCCCAGTCCCACGACTCAAACATCCGCTGGAAAAAACATACTCAAAAAACACCCTAATACCTCAGGAAGTCTTGGTATCGCCATAAGCGAAGCAGTTGAAGACGCAGCAACCCATGACAACACTAACTATGCATTAGGTTCAGTTTTAAACCACGTCGTATTACATCAAACTATCATTGGTTTAGAAATAAAGAAACAACTTGAAACAATCGGCAAATATCCAGATATACTTGTAGGTTGTGTCGGCGGTGGCAGTAATTTTGCTGGCGCCGCTTTCCCCTTCGTCAAAGATAAAATTGCAGGCAAAAAACCAACACTAAAAATTGTATCATGCGAACCATTAGCATGCCCAACACTTACCAAAGGACAATTTCGGTATGACTATGGTGATAGTGTTGGGCTCACCCCCCTGCTTAAAATGTACACCCTTGGGCACAGTTTTGTACCTGCTGCAATACATGCAGGTGGTCTTAGATATCATGGAGATTCACCGCTGCTTAGTAAACTTACCAAAGAAGGCTACATGCAAGCAGTTGCCTATTATCAAAATGAAGTATTCAAAGCAGCTGAACTTTTCGCCAAAACTGAAGGAATCCTTGTTGCTCCAGAAAGTGCACATGCAGTACAAGCTGCAATAGATTTTGCAAAACTATGCAAGCGATCCAACAAAAAACAAATCATTGTTATAACAGTTAGTGGACATGGTCATTTCGACCTTGCAGCCTACGATGCCTATCATTCACATATCTTAGAAGACTACCGACACCCTGAACAAGCGATACAACAGGCAATGAAAGAGCTCCCTGAATTATAACTAATATATTACGAAGCTATCACCCCGATAGCTATCTTTTTTATGTACATTACCGCAATTAGAAAACTATAAGTTACAATAGTACATGTAATGTAGCAAATACGTTTTATTTAAAAAAGGAGAGATATACAACATGGAATGGAATAATAGATCAGCGTATGTATTCATTAAAACCACCAATGGCAAAGCTCAAGAGATCTGGCAGCGATTTCAAAGCTGGGATAACGTCATAGGCGCTTGGCTTGTAACTGGCGGATGTGATATCATTGTCTGGTTCGACGCAAGCAACTGGGAGGATATACACAACTGTGTTGCAGAGATCAAAAAATGGAAAGGCGTCGAATGGACCAGCTCCCATCTCGTGTACAACGGTTTTAAAAACGGTGGATGGTGGTGGGAGAAACCCGCTGGCGCCTGGGTCATGCTTCGTGAACATACCCTTGATGAAACCACCGATAAAATGAAAAAATGGGATTGGACGACAAGCGGTGCCAGTATACCCGGTGATTGGGATTACATAACCTGGATCTCTGGTGAAAACTGGGATGATGTATGGAATCATCTCACAGAATTTAACACTGAAAACTGGCAGACCCTTACATATGTACCCGTGAAATCCTGGTGGAATGAAAGCTGGAAAGATAAATGGTGGTAACAACACATTAATCTCATTTCTTTCATCATTTTTTTTTCAGAGTTTTTTATCAGATATATTTAAGTATAACCGTAGTGCTTAATAACACATAGCAGATATCCGGAATGATTTCCTTTCCAGATAAGGGGTGGTTCATTATATGAAAAGTTCCACATCGTTAAATCAAAAATATGGTACCATTCTTCTTAAAGAAGGCTTTGCGAAAATGCAGAAAGGCGGCGTAGTCATGGATGTAACCACACCTGAGCAAGCACAAATCGCTGAGGAAAGCGGTGCGGTTGCCGTGATGGCGTTGGAGCGTGTCCCCGCGGATATACGTGCTCAAGGTGGTGTTGCACGTATGGCGGATCCTACCATTATAGAGGCTATCATTGAATCTGTGAATATACCAGTTATGGCTAAAGCACGTATCGGTCATTTTGTAGAAGCCCAGGCGTTACAAACACTTGGTGTGGACATGATCGATGAATCTGAGGTTCTTACCCCTGCAGACCCATATTATCATATAGATAAACAGGTGTTCAGCATTCCTTTTGTTTGTGGCTGTCGTTCACTTGGAGAAGCTGTACGTAGAATTTGG
>CAZRMY010000061.1:0-10822 GCA_964601295.1 uncultured Thermoplasmatales archaeon
TATATAAACTTTTTTAACAACTATGTAAAAAAATTTTACATAATACATATAATCCTATTTCCCTTATCGAGAATAAGATGACTTTTACAGATTTACAAGTGGATCTATTATTCAAATTATGGAGAAATAGATGTTTTGGGAAAGGGCATATGCTGATAGATAATTTAGTTGGAGGATTCCCAAGTCATATTAAAGGTCAAATGCAAGAAGAACTTGATGAATTGATTAAAAATAATGTTGTAATCAAAAAACCATCAAAGCACGGAAGAGCAGTCTATATTAACTATGAAAATAAAGATAAAATTTCATCTGCACTAAAAAAGAAATATCCATTCTTATGACCCAATCAAATCTAAAAGCATTATGTTCACTTTATCGAACATATGTTCATTTTTTCGAACTATATACAAAATTAGCAAAGACGAATCTATAAAATTAATCTCTCGAACATCAAAACCAGGAATAATAACAAATGTTTTACCTGGAATTAATCCTGTTGAAGCGTGTGCCTCTCAGCAGGCCCACTTTTTTAAAAAATATTATTTTTTAACATTTTTTTGATAATCTTTTAAAGCTCTTTTTGAGGAATACCAAATATTTTCAATTTTAACAGCATCAAACTTTCCTTGTCTTGCTCTAAGGCTTAAATATTCTTGAGAATAATCAGATTCTTTAGATAAATCAGATAGAGGTACAAGTCTTTCTTCATCGATAAAGATTGATAGGTAATATTGTAGCGATTCATTTACAGCACGAGCAGTAAAGGTTGCAAACTCTGATAAGTCTCCTTGATCAGCTTTGTTTAATGCCTTGTAGTATTTTTTTCTATCTTCTTTTTGTATCACAATAGCAGGATATCCATTTTTCATAAGATAAAAATTAGTAAGTAATCTTGCTACTCTTCCATTTCCATCTATAAATGGGTGAATTCTTACAAACTCATGATGAATAAAAGATGCTTTCTTAACAGAGTGAAGTTTAAGTTTTTCTATATTTTGAATATACTCATCCATTAATTTAACTATTTTAAGATAGCTTGGAGGTCGTATTTTGGCACCGGTTATTCTAATATTCTCAGTTCTATACTGTCCAGGATTTCTAAGTAGGCCCACCATGATAAACTCATGTAATTGTTGGATTATATCGTGGGATATCTTCTTTTTAGAATTCACGAGCTCTATTATTAAATCAAATGCTTCTGCATCATTTCTTGCTTCGATATGGTCCTTTAACGGTTTACCGCCAATTGTTACTCCTTCCTCGAGTACCAGTTTTGTCTCTTGAAGAGTTAAAGTATTACCTTCAATTGCATCTGAATGATATGTATGTCTAAGTCGAATATCTTCAATAATTCTTTCAATAGCGTCTTTTGGAAGTGGTCTTAATGAATCTAATTTTTTCTTTTTTGTTTCAATTTTATCTAGAAGTGAATCACTAACTATAATATCGGTATCGGCATATTTCATATTATACCGATATGTAAATACAGGTATATATCGGTATCGGTTAAAAAGTAACATTTGCCGATATTTGCTTTTAAGGCCTACAGATTGAAACCACATATAGAAGAGTAGGGTATACCTGATATTTCTCCGATTAAAGTGTTTATCTCTCAGCAGGTCCACTACATATTCATCCATTCTTTTTTCAAATTTTGAAATAGTCCTTTTTCTATTGCGGATCTAATTTCTTTCATTAATTGAAGCATAAAATGTACGTTATGATAACTGATAAGGTTATAACCAAGTAACTCCTCAGTTTTAAATAAATGATAAATATACGCTCGAGAATACTTTTTACATACCTTACAGTTACAATTAGGATCTAAAGGACGATTATCTTTTATATTATCTTTTGATTTTATTTTATATCGAAACTTATTCTTTTTCTTTCCACCAGGCGGTCTAATATAAATAAAACCACCTCTAGCCATTCTAGTCGGTGACACACAATCAAATAAATCAACTCCCCGTTCAACTGATTCAAAGATATCTTCAACCACGCCGATACCCAGTAAATGACGAGGTTTATTCTCAGGCAGAAATGGCATAACCCAATCAAGAACATGATGCATATCTTGTTTGGATTTACCAAGTGATCCACCAATAGCGTACCCATCAAAGTTTAATGAAGCAATATATTGTGCACTTTGTTTTCGTAACTCCTGCCAATGACCTCCTTGCACAATACCAACTAATGCTTGATCTGTCTGATGAATTTCCAAACAGCGTTTTGCCCACGTATGGGTTCGCTGCATGCTTTTCTCAGTGTATTGTTTACTCGATAGAGGAGAGGTACACTCATCCAACGCTAGAATCATATCTGCACCTAACTGCTCTTGAACGTGAATAGATTTCTCCGGTGTTAAATACTGGCGGGAATTATCATAAATCGATCTAAAATTGATGCCTTTATCAGTGATACGAGCAATTGATTTACCCGGTTGTTTACCAGTTGCATAGTCTTCACCAGGGAAAAACATTTTACCCACCGCATGTTCTTTTCCAAGCCCTAGAGAAAACGCTTGAAAACCACCGCTATCAGTTACTAAGGGTTTGTTCCAATGCATAAACTTGTGTAGACCACCCAGATCAGAAATAACTGCAGCCGATGGTTGCAACATGAGATGATACGTGTTGCAGATAAGAAGCTGAGCACGTAATGAATGTAAATCTTCAGAGGTTAATGCTTTCACGGTAGCTTTGGTGGCAACAGGCATAAATGCAGGAGTATGCACCGTTCCATGAGGCAGCTGTAGAACACCCACTCTTGCGTTTCCATCCGCTGCCACGACATCAAATGTTAATGTTCCCATTAAAATATAGAAAGATTTTAAGTGAATTAAATATTTTCATTGCATGATGCTCAACGAAGGATTATGGATTGGTCTGCTAGTAAGCAGTTTTTTAATCGTTATGCTAGCATACCGGCTGTTTGGAAAAACAGGGTTATATATTTGGACTGCAGCCGCAGTGATACTTGCTAATATCCAGGTGATGAAAACCATCCAGGTATTCGGATTAGTAACTGCACTGGGCAATGTTATTTATGCATCATTATTTTTAGTAACTGATATTCTCAATGAAAACCATTCAAAAAAAGATGCGCAAACCGCGGTATGGATAGGATTTTTTATTTTGATTACTACGACCGTTGTCATGCAGATAACCCTTCTATTTATACCTGATGAATCTGATTTTTTCAGCCCACATATCACCGCTATCTTTTCGGTGTTACCCCGGATAGCATTTGCCAGTTTGGTTGCATATTTAATTTCTCAAAATCATGATGTCTGGTTTTTTGCACGACTCAAAAAAAGGCATAACAAACGTTACCTGTGGTTGCGAAATAATCTGTCAACTATAACCAGTCAGTTGATAGATAACATCCTCTTTACCTTAATTGCATTTGTCGGTGTTTTTTCTTGGGAGATTATCGGGCAAATATTTCTTACTTCATTGATTCTTAAAGTGATTGTTGCCGCATGTGATACTCCGTTTATCTATTGGGCTAGGAGAATAAAAAGTAATAATGCAGGTACGGAAATGTAAAAAAATGGAGAGATGGGATGTTTGAATATGCCTTAATTTAGCCCCCTTATGTGTTATTAGCTTAGTATTTAATTGAATCCTCTTACCATGAACAGATGTTTTTGATTCTGTCTGATGGAATGAGTGGGTATTACTTTATTAGGTGATCTTTTGCAGTGGAGTTTTTTTGCGGGTGATTTGGAGCGATCGTATGGTAATTTTTGCATGCGTTGACTGACAACAGCAACTCTGCTGATACGTTCAATTTCTCCGAGGAAATCTTCATCTGATATCTCTCCAACAAAACCAAATTCTACTTCAATCACCTCCTTGCATGTTATTATCTGTCATTCGTGGTTTATATAAATTTCGAAAAAATTGAAAAAAAACATAGTTTTTCAGACACTGTATGTAATTTTAAAAGATCTGAGTATGCTGTTTGTTGTTTAATACCCACCGATTTGAAGGCTAGGATCCCCAATAAGAATAAACTCTTCTACAGTGAATGCGTCATCAGGTACATCCTGGATATAGTGATTCTGCATTTCTACCATCATCTCGCCTAATCTGCTCTCTGGTGTGTATGCCTGGAAAAACTCTAAGGAAAGTTTACCCGCTCCAGAGTCTACACCTCCATAAGCAGTACGGGTGGCACCAATGGTAGCAATTGCTCCACCGTTTTCATGCTTGAGAAACGACCAGGCGTATACGGGTAGTTTCATATCAACATCTACTTGTAAAAGAAGCGCTGCGAGATAAAACATCCAATATTGTTTATAACTGAGTATGTCTTTAAGCACAAAATCAAGTTTAGCAGTGAGACATGCATCAAAGAAAATAATTGGGAGTTTATTGCCATTTGAAAGATCTTTTAGGTAAGGAGTGAGATAGGTTCTTAGATATCTACCATCCGGGGGATATGTTCCCATGCCATGTTCAAAACCATGGCCGGAGTAATCAAGAAACCCGGCACCCTCGTTTATAGCCTGTGAAATCGTCCGGCGATTAAAGTTGTTTTCCGAGGTCCAGATCACATGAGCAGGTGTGAACTCAGTCATGATGTCCATGATCATGCTGTTGAGCTGCTCGCCTTCGTTTCCACCCCACCGGGGGAATGTATCTCCGCCGATGTAAATCATGTTATTAAACCATTGTTCCCCGTTAGTTTCCGTTTCATAATGAATGATTTTATCTACCACAATGTTGACTTCTGCGATGGTATCGCAGGGGAGACGTCCGATATAGACGTCTGGGTACAAATCTACTTGATCTTGACCCTCCTCACCGAATAAATCATTGTTGTTTGAATCCCAGGAGCAAAATGAACCAGTATGATCATAAATATCAGCGTAATACAGATCAGTAATCACATTGTCTTCAAACTGCCAAAGGGATATCTGACTTGCGCGCATAGGGAGCATATAAATACTACCGACGAGCAGAACGTAGGATGCTCCAAATGTTTCAACAGCATCTTTGATATAGTACTTGATTTGCTCAGCATTATCTCTACCAGGATACTGGGCATATATTTCCTCTGTACTCATATAGATAGTGGATAATCCATGGTTTACTTTGTGATCTACCAGAGGACTAACAGCGTTGCTGAATGTTTCTGGTGATATGATAACAAGATCAGTGTTATTAACAACTGTTTTATCAACTGTGGGTAAACTATAGCTAAAAGCTATGGTAGCGGTGTTCGCAAAGCTAAGGTGATTATCTGATGGGTCGTAGCGTGTCGGATAACAGTAGACGGTGAGAAATGTTACTTGTTGTTTTCCATGAAGACCTGCCCCCACGCGGTAGTCATACGTGCGTTTAGGATACCATGTCGAATATGAATATACTACATCCTCTGTAACGGATACCCTGCTATTTTTTGTAGGTAGTGATATCGGCTGAGGGGTTGAGACTGGCTGTATTTTTTTCGTAAGCTGTCTCTGATTGTTGTAGGATATGGTGCAGTCAAGAGAATTTATTTTACTTTTAAATGGAAGAATAAAAGTGTGTTCATATATGGGAAGCTTTGGGTATCCGGGTTGGTTAAGGTAGGTTGTAGTTTCTTGTAGCTCAACCTGTAAGTATTCTCCGTTATCAATAATTTTTGGCTGGGAGAAATGTATTGTTTGCTCAACCGTTTGTTTCTGAGACTCTGGTAGGTAGGCAGCGACCTGTACTGATCCTAATAGAAGAACTAGTGTTACACATATTAGTAGTAGTTTTTTCATATCTGGTCAACCCACTGTGAACAGTACTTCCTAGTATAGCTTTAATTATAAAAAGTTTACGCCTGAATTTGTTAGATAGAAACCTGTGCTAGGTGTAATTGGTGGAGGTCATTTTGTAAGTGTGTTTTCAAGACGGATGATGCGTCCTTTGAGTTCCTGGTTATCTTTTTTAAGTTCTGCTTTAAGTTGTTTGTTTTCTTTTTTGAGACGCTGAATCTCTTTTTGTTGATCTTGAATACGATGCATATGTTCATGTATGACTTCATGATGTTCTTGCATGATATCTTGCATCTTTTTCATACTTCTTTTGTAGTAGGCTGAGTTGTTATCCAAGCAAATCAACTCCCACTGATTTTTTTGGGTGTCTCGTAGGTTGAATTCTCTAAATAGATATTTATAAATGTATGTGGTAAAATAGTCAAAATGTAAAAAAATCTCTGCAAACAGATATAGTAGCTGCTATCTGCAAAGAAGCTTGCCAGATCAAAAGTTAAGCGATTGTATTGTTCATGTATTTATAGATACGGGTGTAGCGTTTACAGAAGACAGAATATCCTTCTCTGCTTTTAAGTTCAGCATAAAAACAATCGCGGGTGAGTATGGTATGATGTCTATTTTTGATCGTATACATCCACGTATGCATACTAGGTATACGAGTTTAAAAGATTATAAATGTAATTTGGGGGTGCCCGAAAGTATTGATAAAAATTGTAAGGAGATATAGGCTAAAACAGCAGATAAGCGGAGATAAACCCTGCGATTACTGGCTGATGAAGCATGTATATCACTAATGAGTGTTGCCCCATCCATGAGAATAATGATATAGGTTTGTATCGGGTGAGATCAGGGATGTGGAATTGTCTTTTGTGGTCTTTATACAGAATATTCCCAAGTGATATTCCAAAGAGACATACGCCGAACCAGGGTATTAATGGAAAGTAATCCACGGTGTAGTGGTACACATTTTGTTGGTGGGCGCCGATGATAAGATGCGTAAGTGAGGGATCGTTTATAAAATGATTACCTAGATAGTATCCTGCAAGGATTATAAGAAAGGAGAGAGAAAGGGTGTAAAACGGCTTTATACGGTATTTTAGGAAGGGGATACTGAGGATAATACAAAGTCCAATGCAGTGAAGTACACCGAAGAAGATAGGGCGATCAGGTAATGCAATTAATGTGGCAAGTGTGAGTAAAAACCCAAGGAAGAGTACCCAGCTACCTCGTATGCAGAGGTGCTTTATTTTTGGTAGCTCGAGAGGTTTTTTATTGGTGCTTACCACCAGACAGACACCGACAAGCGTGAAAAATAATGCTGGGGCTAAAATATTAAGACGATAAATGCTTTGATCTAATGGGATGATACCAAAGTAATCTAAATCCCAAAGTATATGTAAAAATATCATGAAGAGTATGGCAAAACCACGGATCAGATCAAGCTCAAGGAACCGCCGGGTCTGTCGTTTTTGTTTCATTGGTACATCCCTCTTCTGTGTGTTGGCATTCCCATTTGATAAAAATGGGCTTGCTACTGTATATCACTGTTTTTGTGTTGGTATATATAAGCCTACCTCGCAAATATACCAAAATGAAAAAATACCAATCTTTGAAAGTGCGCATCCTATCCTTTCGTGTTTGTAACATTCTTACTGAAGATGGTCTTGTTTCATTGTTTCAAGGCGTTTCCATTCCGTCACATTACGTGATATACCCATCGTTCCAATTATGGCGCCCTGCGTATCATACATCGGGACTTTGGTTACTGAAAACCATCGGGTTAAACCATCTGAACCCGTGATTTTCTCAATCTTATCAACAACTGGTTCACCAGTTTTCAGAATATGTGAATCATCATCAAATGCCCGCTGCGCCGCATCTGTAGGCAGGAAATCAAAATCGGTTTTACCAACCATCTCATCAGGGGTCACATGCCAGTGATCTGCTTTCGCTTTGTTCACCAGAATAAACCGGTTTTGTTCATCCTTAAAATAAATCGAATCAGGAATATGTTCCATGAGAGTGTACAACAGCTCATGGTGTTTCATTAATTCCTTCTCCACCTTCTTACGTTTAGTGATATCATGAATAATCTCCGTAGAACCGAGCACATACCCAGAATCATCACTGATCATATTCACCGTTAAATCAACATCCAACTCTTGTTTATCCTTACGCATCAACCTTGTTTCAAGCCGTTGGTTCTGCCCCTCACTGGAGCCATACCTATTCTTTATTTTACTCCATTCCTCAGGAGGATACAAACTCTTCACTGGCCGTAAATGCAAATCCGAGTCATCCATGCTCAACAATTTTTTTGCTAATTTATTCCACTGGACTACCCTGCCGTTTTCATCAGTAACAATAATAGCAAAAGATGAGTTTTCAAAAATATTCTGATATCGCTCCTTAGACACTATAAGCTCCTTTTTCGCTTGCTCCTGTTCACTAATATCACGAGAAATACCTACCGTCCCAATGATATCCCCATCCGCGTTAAAACGCGGAACTTTGGTCACTGACACCCATCTCTCTGAGCTATTCTTATGCGTAATTTTCTCAACCTTGTTGATCACCGGATGACCCGTCTGCATAATACGCGTATCATCCTCTGAGGCCTGACGTGCTTCCTCTTCAGACAGAAAATCAAAATCGGTTTTACCAACCATTTCATCAGGGGTAACCCCACTATGAGCCGCCTTGGCTTTATTAACCATGATAAAGCGGTTCTCTTCATCCTTAAAATAAATCGAATCAGGTATGTTATTCATCAATGTGTCCAAGAGATCATGCTCAAGCATCAATTTTTTTTCCGTGTGCAACCGATCAGTGATATCACGCAACATCACCACAAAATTATCAACCTCATTATCCTTTTTCACCAGGAAAAACGAGCTCACCTCAACCGTGAGCACAGCACCAGCACGGGTTTTAATCTCAGTAGTATAATTCCGGGTGGTCTTCTGAGATAACAATTCCTCAAACTGGCTGACCACCACCGGCATAGACCGCGCAGTTAACAAATCCAAATTCATCACATTATTACCGGTAAGCTCTTCTTTTGTAAAATCAAGCATCTGACACAGCTTGGTATTCACCTGAAGAATATTCCCCCGTGCATCAAGCACCATGATACCATCAATAGTATATTCAAACAGACTGCGGAACTGTTTCTCACGTTCACGGAGTTTTCTCTCTGCGTTCTTCCTATCAGTAATATCCCAGATAAGCACAAACATAACAGGTTTGCCCTGCATACGGAACAATGAAATACTGACTTCAACAGGCAAAAAATCACCGTTTTTGCAGATATTTTCACTTTCAAAACGATGACCGCCACGTGCAGCGATTTCATCCATAAGCGACTCCCAGTCAGTATCCTCATGAAACAAATTCTTAAGCGATAAACGAAGCAGTTCTTCCCACTCATATCCAAGAAGATCTACAGACCGTTGATTTGCTTCAAGTATTTGCCCATTTAAACTGGTAAGAAACGCTGCACCATTCACCTGTTCAAATAACGTATGATACCGTTCATCCAACGTATTTTTCGACGGCTGATTGGATGAAGTATTCGTTGTGTCTACTACATTTTTCTGTGACATATCCCATCACCGGCCTATCATAATCAACCGGATTGTAATTTTTCCCATCTCCTAGAGCAGCACTATGTATAAACACGAAAATACTATTAAAACTTGTGTTACATTCAACTATGAAGACACTGATACTTCAACATACGATGATTGTTTATTCTGGGTGATTGAAATATCATAAAACTGTGATAGTAACCAGATATGGGTTTCAGCGTGACCCGTAATGGTTCGCACTCTAAAGGTGGATGTTTTACCATGTTCAATCGCCGCTATTGCCATGTACGGCAGAAGCTGATCAGCAGCGTAAACATCTACTGTTGATTGGCTGTGTATCTCTTTGAGTAACTCGGAGGCGGCCGTTTGACCGATCTTCTCTGCAGGTACCCCTTTCTCACCTAAGGTATTATGCCCAAGAAGGATATCTGCAGCATCTGTCCAGAGGGTGATGCCTGTCCCTGGAGAAAGTGAGGTATCTTGCTCGGTACGTATTAAAACAGAAGGATAGTCACTCAGTACTGTTTTGATCGCAGCATGTTTCATACGTTTAGCAATATGATCAGGAAGATCCGTGAGATGAATAACGCCTTTAATTGACTTCACAGTATACTCTGCTGGTGGTTTCAATGGCAGGAGACTGTTTTGAAGCGGAGAAAGCAGAAGTGTTGCTTGACCGCCACCTTTCGGATAGTACCCACGTTTATGCAATGTAGATTCAACCGGTATGTTCATTTTACGGAGATGTGCTAAGAAAATCTGAGTGAAATACTCCCAGGATGGCGCCGATTTTACATCCGTGCCCCCTGTGACGGTAATAGATATCGGAGCGTTGGTATCTAAGCCGGCGAGTATACATGTTTGAAAGACTAGTGGAATGCTTCCCGCCGTACCGATATCAAATGTGTAACTACCCGGGGCAGTCTTTCCAGGATGAAAAACTATCTTTTTTGATCCCACTGATAAGCCCTCTGTGTGTCCATTACACAGTGTTGCCACAAGTGATATCGCGGTAAGATGCTGCGGGCGAAGCCCGGGGTTAGATCGACCAGCACGTATGTTAGTTATCGTAATAGGCTCACAGGTTAATGCAGCTAGACCTACCGCCGTTCGAAGGATCTGCCCGCCACCTTCACCATGAGCACCATCAATATGAATCATACGATACTATCCATTACTCGTTTTCCTTAAGGTAACTGTACAGCATAGTTAATGCGGCTTCACAGGTGCTTTCTTTATTTTGTAATCGGTTACCCTGAAACTCAAATTTGTTGACTTTAGCAGTTTTTTCTGCAGCTAAACCAATGTATACTAAACCAACAGGTTTCTCTTTGGTACCCCCTGTTGGACCAGCAATACCCGTGGTGGATACTGCGATATCTACGTGTGTAGTTTTTCTGATGCCTTCTGCCATCTCACCCGCAGTTTCAGGGCTTACTGCACCGTGTTTCTGCAGCGTTGAATTGGAAACGTG
>CAZRMY010000062.1:0-10765 GCA_964601295.1 uncultured Thermoplasmatales archaeon
GAATGGGGTATCTGGTTGAAAATAGTTACCTTTCTTTACCTTCCGAAGTACTGTTCTTGACAATAAAGTTTTAATAAAAAGTGCCTATACGGTTGCACCCATTAATGGGAGGTCAGATTATGGATAAAAATGTTGAAGCGTTTATGCAGGAAATCCTGAGGAAAAATCAAAATGAGAAAGAGTTTCATCAAGCGGTGAGTGAAGTTGCAGAAAGTCTGATGCCTTTTATTCAGAAGAATCCTAAGTATAAAAAAGCTAAGATTTTAGAACGTATTGCTGAACCTGAGCGGGTGATCATGTTTCGTGTGCCTTGGGTGGATGATAATGGCGATATCCAAATTAATCGGGGGTACCGTGTGCAGATGAACAGCGCGATTGGTCCGTATAAAGGTGGATTACGGTTTCATCCAAGTGTGAATTTGAGTATTCTGAAGTTTTTAGCGTTTGAACAAGTGTTTAAAAATAGTTTAACCACGCTACCTATTGGAGGTGGCAAAGGTGGATCTGATTTTAATCCTAAGGGTAAATCAGATCTTGAGGTTATGCGTTTTTGTCAGAGCTTTATGACAGAGTTGTTTCGTCATATTGGTCCTGATACGGATGTGCCTGCTGGTGACATCGGTGTTGGTGGTCGTGAGATCGGGTATTTATTTGGCCAGTATAAACGACTGCGGAATCAATTTGTTGGCGTGTTAACAGGTAAGGCGCTAAATTGGGGCGGAAGTCTTATACGACCTGAGGCAACTGGTTATGGATGTGTGTATTTTGCTCAGGAGATGTTAAAGACTAAAAAAGAATCATTTGATGGTAAAAAATGTCTGGTATCTGGCTCTGGTAATGTTGCGCAGTATACTGTGGAAAAACTTAATCAGCTCGGTGGAAAAGTGATTACGTTGTCTGATTCTTCTGGTATGATCTATGATCCTGATGGGATTGATAATAAGAAACTTGCGTATGTGATGGAGTTAAAAAACATTAAACGTGGTCGTATAAAAGAATATGCTGAGGAGTATGGTGTGGAATATCGTGCAGGTAAACGCCCGTGGGATATTTCTGCTGATCTGGCGTTTCCATCTGCAACTCAAAATGAGATAAGCAAGGATGATGCAAAACAGTTAGTTGACAATGGTGTCATAGCGGTTTCTGAAGGAGCAAACATGCCTACTGAGCCTGAAGGTATTGAAATATTTATGGATGCAAAGATACTGTATGGTCCCGGTAAAGCAGCAAATGCTGGAGGTGTTTCAACAAGTGCCCTTGAGATGACTCAGAACAGTCAGCGGCTAGCTTGGTGCAGAGAAGAAGTCGATGAAAAACTGCAATGGATTATGAAAAACATCCATGAAAATTGCGTGAAATACGGTAAAGAAAAAGATTTTGTTAACTATGTGAACGGTGCAAACATCGCTGGTTTTGTTAAAGTAGCAGATGCAATGCTTGATCATGGTGTTGTCTAACATCAATACCCTCTTCTCTTTTTCTCTTTTAATCCTTAAAGCATAATTTATTATTTAACACAAAGGTTCATATGAAAAAAACTGGTTTCAAAAAAAGGAATACTTACAATGAAAGAACCTACATGTTTTGATATACCAAAGGTGAAATCCACCACAAAGGATGACTATGAACTCCGGAGTCATATGTTCAATATGCTTATGCCTTTTAAGGTCCGTGAAATTCTTCTTGTTTCGAGTTTATATGATGCGTTTATTATCGAAGAAGAAGGGCTTATATCTGAGCTGGTTATTGAGGAGTATCGTCATCTGCTTTTAAGTTCTCCACCGCGGGTTACTCGTGTATCATCTGGTAAGGACGCTCTTGAGAAACTAAAAAACAAAAGCTATGATCTTATTATCACTATGTCGAAAAATATTGGCATGGATCCATTTATTTTTGGGAAAAAAATAAAAAAATCATGTCCCAAAATCCCAGTTATTTTACTTGCTACGGATACACCAGATTTAGCAGTTGTGCAGCAGAAAAAAGATAGAACAGGTATCGATAAAATCTTTTTTTGGAATGGTGATTCTAATCTTTTTTTATCAATCATTAAATGTGTTGAAGATCGAGTAAATGCTCCTTATGATACAAAGAATGGTAATGTACAGGTTATCATTTTTGTTGAGGATTCCATACGTTTTTATTCGATGTTTTTACCAAAAATTTATACTGCGGTAGTTGAACAGACACAACGTTCGTTATCTGAGGATATTACTGAGATGCAACGGTTGTTGCGGCGGAGGGGGCGGCCAAAAATTCTATTAGCAGAGACATATGAGGAAGGGATGCATCTCTATAAAAAATTTAAGCATAACGTGCTGGGTATTGTATCTGATATCAAATTTCCGCGTAATAACAAAGAGGACGCCAGTGCAGGGATTCAGTTTATTCATCATGTAAAAACGCAGAATCCATTTATTCCCATAATGCTGCAGTCATCTGATCCAGCAAATCGAATGAAAGCAGAAGAAATGAATGTATATTTTTTAGATAAAAATTCCACAACATTACTGCAGGATTTTCAGCATTTTATCATGAATCATTTAGGATTTGGGGATTTTGTTTTTTTGGTACCAAAAAAGGATACCCGGGATCAGAAAAAAAGTGCAAAAGACCATATACTTGATGAACAAACAAGAGAAATTGGCCATGCATCAAACATGAAAGAATTTGAGACGGTGCTTCAGAAGATTCCGTTGGAGTCGATACAATATCATGCTAATCGCAATGATTTTTCTAATTGGTTGATGGCCCGAGGGGAGTTTAAACTTGCCACGATGTTGAGACCACGGAAGGTATCTGATTTTTCTAATTTAGATGAAATGCGTAAACATCTTACTAAAGCGTTTAATGAAGCACGAAAGGAACGACGGTTAGGGGTGATCACTGATTTTGAGGAGGAACGATTCGAGTTTGAATCAACCTTCACCCGGCTTGGAGGAACCTCACTTGGAGGAAAAGGACGAGGGATTGCGTTTATTCGTTCTCTTCTAGCACGGTATAACCTGGAAAAAAAATATGCTGATGTGAAACTTGTTGTACCTAATACGGTGGTAATTGGTACAGAGCAATTTGATGCGTTTTTAGAGGAAAACGAGTTGTATTCGGTAATAGAGGATACGGGGTTAACTGATAGAGAAATAGCGCAGAAATTTCTCAGTGCGCAATTACCACAGAGCCTGCGTGAGAAGTTGCAAAGGCTGCTTGATAATTTTTCCCGTCCGATTGCGGTGCGCTCGTCGAGTCTGTTAGAGGATTCACAAAATTTTCCGTTTGCCGGGTTATATTCAACGTATATGCTTCCGAATAATCATACGTCTAATGATTTTAGATTACAGCAACTAATGCAGGCTATTAAACTGATTTATTCATCCGTGTTTTACAAGGACGCGCGAGTGTACATTGAATCGACGGCGTCAAAAATTGAAGAAGAAAAAATGGCTATTATTATTCAAGAGTTAATAGGGCAAAATAAAGAGGGGAGCTTTTATCCCACGTTTTCAGGCGTTGCGCAGTCGTATAACTTTTATCCGATTTCACGTCAGAAGGCTGAAGAGGGTATTGCTAGTGTGGCGGTGGGACTGGGATACGCGGTTGTCGGCGGAGAGAAAACCTTGCGTTTTTCCCCAAAGCATCCACATATTATTCCTGAGTTTGCTTCTCCTAAGCAGATTATGGATAACTCTCAACGTGATGTGCATGTATTAAATATAGACGCGGCAAATATTGCGTTAACTGAGAATGAACATGCTACGTTAAAAAAACTGAGTGTGGAGGATATTCGAACTGATGATGCGATGAATTATCTGGTAAGCTCATTTGATCGTAATGATGGAGTGATACGTGATGGTAACTCCAGTGAAGGGCCACTTTTTGTGACGTTTTCGGGGATTCTGAAACAGGATATGTTTCCGTTAGCAGCGTTGTTAAATGATCTGTTATTTATTGGACAACAGGGTATGGGGTGTCCTGTGGAACTCGAATTTGCCGTGGAAATGAATGAAAACACAGAGATGCCGCCTACCTTTGCAGTATTGCAGATTCGTCCGTTGATTTTATCACAGGAACAGGCTGAGATTACATGGGATGACTCAGAATTGGAAAAAGAACAATTGCTGCTACATTCAGAGCAATCACTGGGTAACGGGCTGATTGAAAATATCGCTGATATTGTGTTTGTTTTGCCTTCGAAATTTAGTTCGGCAAAAACCGTGAATATAGCTAAAGAAGTAGCAAAGATTAACGCAAAGCTTACCCAATCGGATGCGCCGTATCTGTTGATTGGTCCTGGTCGATGGGGGACTCAAGATCCCTGGTTAGGAATGCCGGTGCGGTGGAGTCAAATTTCGGGGGTTAAAATTATGGTGGAGACCCCATTTGAAGATTTTTATGTGGAGCCGACTCAGGGAACGCATTTTTTTCAGAATATTATCTCCCGGGGGATTGGATATATTACTATGACATCTGAGGATGAAAATAATTTCATTGATTGGGAATGGTTGGAAACACAACAACCGGTCACCAAGCTGAAATATGTGTCTCATATTCATTTATCTCAACCGCTAACAGTTAAACTTGATGGGCGGAATCGACGTGCGGTAATATTGAAACCCTAGGATAACCTCTGCTATTTTTTTATCATAAACTATTAAAAACCATCTTGAATACAGGATACCGCACAACTATATGGTGAAGTGTCAATTATGTATAAAATAGTTGATAAACAAGTTCTTTCTGATAATGTGAAACTGATGAAAATTGACGCGCCGCTGGTAGCAAAAAAAGCACAGGCGGGGCAGTTTATCATCCTTCGGATAGATGAACAGGGGGAGCGTATACCGCTCACCATAGCAGATTTTGATCGTGAGAAGGGGACGGTCACGATTATTTTTATGGAAGTGGGGAAGACCACGCGTCATCTGGGTAAACTGAAAAAGGGTGAGGCGTTGTTGAATTTCGCTGGACCCTTAGGCGTTCCATCGGAGATAGAAAAATATGGTACCGTGGTTTGTATTGGTGGCGGGGTTGGTATTGCCCCATTATATCCGATAGTGCGTGAGTTGAAGAAGATTGGGAATCATGTGATTTCTATTCTAGGTGCGCGTAATGAAAATTTGTTGATGTTGGAAAAAGAGATTGAGACACATAGTGATGAGTTGTTTATTACCACCGATGATGGATCAAAAGGCCATAAAGGATTTGTTAGTGATGTTCTGCAGAAGCTTATCGATGAAAAACGTCAGATAGATATGGTAATGGCGATAGGCCCGGTGATTATGATGAAAGTAGTGGTTAATGTTACCCGGCCGTATAAGATTAAAACGTTGGTGAGTTTGAACCCAATTATGGTTGATGGCACTGGTATGTGCGGTGGCTGTCGGGTGTCTGTTGGTGGCGAAACAAAGTTTGCTTGTGTTGATGGTCCTGAGTTTGATGGTCATCTTGTTGATTTTGATAATTTGATGTTGCGGAATCGTCGTTTTGTGTGTGAGGAAGAGGAAGCCTGTAAGTGTGCTGATGACCTATGAGCGTGAAAAAAACAAAACATGAGATGCCAGAGCAGAAGCCCAGGGAGCGGATAAAAAATTTTAAAGAAGTTCCCTATGGGTATGATAAGGAGACAGCGATTAAGGAAGCACAACGGTGTTTGCAATGTAAAAAACGTCCTTGTGTTTCAGGGTGTCCAGTGGAAATTGATATACCTGATTTTATTAAACATGTTGCTGAAGGAGAGTTTGATAAAGCGGTTGACGTGTTAAAAACGAAGACAAGTCTTCCCGCGGTATGCGGCCGGGTGTGCCCGTATGAGAATCAATGTGAAGGTGAATGCACTCTGTTGAAGATGGGTGAACCAGTGGCGATAGGGCGTCTTGAACGGTTTCTAGCTGATTACGAACGGGAAAAAGGAGTAACGGTTCCAGCAACGGCGAAGTCCACAGGTAAAAAAGTGGCAATTATTGGTGCGGGTCCAGCAGGGTTAACCTGTGCAGGGGATCTGGCGAAAATGGGACATGAGGTGACCGTGTTTGAAGCGTTGCACGCACCTGGCGGGGTGCTTATGTATGGTATCCCTGAGTTTCGGTTGCCAAAGGCTATTGTGCATGCTGAGGTTGATTATATTAAAAAACTGGGTGTAGACATCAGATATGATATTGTTGTTGGGAAAACCATCACGGTCGATGAACTACGTGATGAATATGATGCCGTGTTTATTGGTACTGGCGCGGGGCTTCCACGTTGGTTGAATGTGCCGGGTGAAAACATTGATGGTGTGTATTCAGCAAATGAGTTTCTCACACGGGTGAATATGATGAAAGCGTATCGGTTTCCTGAGTATGATACACCAGTGAAGATCGGTGATGTGGTGGCAACCTTTGGTGCAGGTAATGTAGCAATGGATTGCGCACGGACATCACTGCGTCTTGGAGCGAAGAAATCGTATATTATTTACCGGCGTACAGAAAAGGAGATGCCTGCGCGTATTGAGGAAGTACACCATGCAAAAGAGGAGGGCGTGATTTTTAAACTACTCACGAGTCCGTTGGAATTTAGCGGAGATGAAAAGGGTAGGCTTACCGCAGTGCGGTGTCAGAAGATGAAGTTGGGTGAGCCTGACGAGTCTGGTAGACGGCGGCCGATACCGATTCCTGGTGAGGAGGAGACGATTTCTATTGGTACCGCGCTTGTGGCAATTGGGCAGAGTCCTAATCCGCTTATCCCACAATCAATGAAAGAGTTAGAGGTGGAACGCTGGGGTAATATCAAAGCCGATGAAGAAGGACGGACGAGTATACCTGGTGTGTTTGCTGGTGGTGATATTGCTACTGGTGCGGCTACCGTTATCCTGGCGATGGGCGCAGGTAAAAAAGCTGCTCGTGCTATAGATACCTATCTTAAAGATGGTACGTGGAAATAAAATAATCGATTTGTTTATTTCTTTTTGAGTGCTGCTTTGATAAGTCCGTTGAACATGGGCGAGGGTTTCATAGGGCGTGATTTGAATTCAGGGTGTGCTTGTGTAGCCACAAAATAAGGGTGAGTAGGCAGTTCCATGAATTCCATGAGAACGCCATCAGGTGATCGCCCGGAGAACACGAGCCCCTGTTTTTCAAGGGGTTCAACGTATTTTGGGTTGACTTCATAGCGATGACGGTGCCGTTCAAACACCTTGTTTTTACCATATAATTGGTGTATTAGGGTATCTTTTTTGAGTATCGCAGGGTACGCTCCAAGCCGCATGGTGGCTCCGTAACGGGATTCTTGGATGACTTTGACTTGTTCTGGGATGAAATCAATGACCGGGTATTTCGTGTTTTTATCGACTTCAGTCGAGTTTGCAGAGGTCATGTTGCAGACGTTACGAGCGTATTCTACAACAGCGAGTTGCATACCTAGACATAACCCTAGGTAGGGTATTTGGTGTTCTCGAGCATAGTTGATGGTCGCGATTTTTCCTTCGATACCTGATAACCCAAATCCCCCGGGTACGATAATCCCGTTGAGATCGTTTAACGTGGAGAGTCTCTCTGGTTTTTTCTCAAATAGTTTTGAATCTATCCATTTTATTTCGGGAATACGGTTGTTGTTCCAGGCTGCATGGCAGACTGCTTCGATAACAGAAATGTAGGAGTCAGATAGTTTAAATGAGCCGATATCAAAGTATTTGCCGACAATGCCAATGGTAACAGGTTTTGTGAGTTTGTCTATTTTTGCAAGGAATTGTTTCCAGTGTTTCAGATCGTTTTTATCTTTAGTGAGCCCAAGTTTTGTAAGTATTTTTTTGCAGAGGTCTTGTTCTTCAAAAAGAAGGGTGACACCGTAGACGTTTTCAATGTTGGAGTCTGAGATGACATCGTCTTCGTGGACGTTGCAGAATAACGCGATTTTTTCTTTACGTACGTCATCTAAGGGATCTTCTGAACGGGTGATAATGAAATCTGCTTGTATCCCGATTTCCCGTAGGAGTTTTATGGAATGCTGCGTGGGTTTAGTTTTTGCTTCACCAAGGGTGTCTAACACGGGGACATAGGTGACATGGATGAAGAGCACATTGTCCCCTTCAAGTTTCATCTGACGGACTGCTTCAAGGAATAATACGTTTTCGTAGTCGCCAACAGTTCCACCGATTTCAACGAGTACAAAATCAAGTGAGTTCTTCTTTGCTGGTGCGCGTATCCGCCGTTTTATTTCATCGGTGACATGGGGGATAGGCTGCACAGTTTTACCAAGGTATTTGCCTTGGCGTTCTTTATCGATTACGGCGCCGTAAACCTGCCCGGTGGTAATATTATGGGATTTCGGGATGTTAATATCCAGGAATCGTTCGTAATGTCCAAGGTCTTGATCGATTTCACCGCCGTCTTCAGTTACCCATACTTCCCCATGTTCGGTGGGACGTAGTGTTCCTGCATCACAGTTAATGTAAGGATCAATTTTCATCGCGGTTACATTGTAGCCGTGTAACTGCAGTATTTTACCTAATGACGCGGTGGTTATTCCTTTCCCTAAACCAGATACAACCCCACCTGTCACAATGATATAATTAACCATCCCAAATCAACAGGAATTCTGTAATAGACTAGATGATTTTAATGATTGTGGTTTTACATAAAAAAGGTCACACCCATGTTACCCAGATATCAAAGATTTCTCTTTCACTAAATTGTTTTAAAATTCTGCCTACCGTCTTGTAAGGTATACTATTTATCATATGTTTTTCTACAAATTATTTGACATTAAAACAGGATGTGGTTGTTACATATGTGTATAAAATATGAGGGGAATACTCCTTCTGTGACATAATAATTATATACTATGGCTTGTATTGTTATTTGTGCGGGAGGAAACGGAAAATGAATAAGCCCGTTATAAGAAAGGGGCTCGTGCTGGGTGTTATACTTCTGTTTTTAGGAGTTACTATTGCACCTTCTATTAATGCAAATGCTGTAGAAGATGATTTGGTTGAACTAGAAGTGGAGTTCTGTGGTATAGGAAATAAACATTCAGTTAAATTGACACAACAAGAAGTTGATGAAATAGAAGTATTATTTAATGACATTAGACGATCGATGAAAGATATAGAAAATAAAAAAGAGGCTGAAAATCTTTTTATTAAAAGTCTAACAAAGCTGGTAAAGTATGATATTATTACTGCTCTTGAATTAACTACACTTAAAAAGGCTGTCGGCTCATTAGATACTACTTATTTAATTACGGGACAGATTGATCACTGTGAATTTTGGCGTCCTATCTATAAGTATCTAGCAGATGTACTAGGTGATTGGCCATGTATCTTTTCGAATCTTTTAATGTTAGTTTGGGAGTTAAATATTATTAGCCCAGGGATTATCTCTGATGTTTCGTTTGGTACTCATAATTGGGACAATTGGCCTATTCACAATGAAAAACAAAAATCCGGTTTTCATGAACCTTCTAACGGTTGGGTAAAAGTATCAAAAAATGATGAAATAAAAGAATGGAATGGGTCATTTTTTGGAAATTTAAAAACAATGACGACAGGTGGTTATATGGGGTTGTTTCATACTGTCTTTATAGGTGCAACAGGATTTATAGGTATCAGAATCAATTTAAAAGGTTTCAATGAATGGGCGATATTAGGATTTGTAAAAGAAGTAAACTTAAGATATGAATAATCAAAAGTAGAATTCATACTATGTTGAAAGGAACGATGTATATTAGTAGAAAGGGGTTGGCTGTTGCTGTTATTATTCTGTTTCTTAGCCTTGCAGTAGCCCCATCCATTAATGCTAATGCTGTTGATTCTGAACTAATTGAAATAGAAGTTGAACTTAGTGGTTCAGGAAGAAAATATACAGTTAAACTGACGCAACAAGAAGTAGATGAAATAGAATTGTTATTTGACGATATTGAACAGAGAGTATCTATGGTTGAATCTAGAGAAGAGGCAAATGAAATATTCAGAGAAGCTATTGTTCAATTAGATGCCTATGGATTACTTGGAGATTTATCGGTAAAACGAGCTCAACAGTTGGTTATAGGTAATGAGTTACGGCAGCGTGTTCTTGAACGAATGGATGAAAAATACAAGGATGTAACAGATGATAGCGCAAATTATTTATGTTTGATTGGTGGAAAACTCGATAATATAGCTATTCAAGGGACAATATCAAAATTAACAATTTTTGGTTACTCCCTTATGCTAGTATCATTAGATTGGCTCATTAACTGGGCTTCGGAACATGATTTCCAAAAGATATTAGATATAATTGATAGGGTGCCTTTGTTTAGTATTGAATTATTATTTGAATTTTTAATCGGAGTTAATTTTATTTCAAGTACTATATTTGGTTATGCTATACCTGTATTAACGGGGAAGACAATCACTGCGGGATATATAGTACAATATCCACCATATGGCACTATTTATGCATCATCGAATGGTAATGTATTATCTTTTGGTGCATCGGGAGTAAAATTTTGGCATGGCAATCTGTGGGGAAACGCATCTGAGAACATACCAATTGACGTTTTTTATTTTTATCCTGCCCTTCTCGGTTTTACTGGAATTAAGCTAACTATCCTTGATATGAATTTCACGACTTATTTCCTTGGTTTTGCATTAAAAGCAAGTTTTTCAAATGAACGACCTTCAGAGATAATATTATGAAAAAGATAGTAGTCGTTGGAATTGTTCTCCTTTTCATTGCATTAGCAATAGCACCATCAATAAATGCAAATGCTGTAGAAGATGATTTGGTTGAACTAGAAGTGGAGTTCTGTGGTA
>CAZRMY010000063.1:0-10648 GCA_964601295.1 uncultured Thermoplasmatales archaeon
CAGGGTTCGTATCACCAGATAAATCACCACTCCAGCCGATAAACTCCCAACCAGAATCAGGTACTGCAGTAAGCTGCACAGTGGTACCATCCTCATAGATGCCGCCAGCGGGGTCAAGATCTATGCTTCCGCTACCGTCTATATTTACTGTTAAATTGTACGTGTTTATAGTGGTAAATGTCCAGGTAGCAGATTGTGTGGTGTCTACGCCGTCATCAGCTACAGCATACCAATCATACGTAGTACCATACTCATAAGGACCTGTATCCAACAAGCTAACAACATCACCGCTTCCTGCATCCGAAACAGTTCCTTTGAAAACATCATCTACATAGAAGTGTACATCCATATTATCTCCATCAGGATCAGAAACAGAAACACTTAACGTTGGGTCAACGCTGACATCTATAGCTCCATCAGCAGGCCCCTGGTTAACGGGCGCATCAGGCGGAGTATTGGGAGTCCCAATAGTTAAAAAACCATCGGTTAAATCTGGGTATATAGTGTTTCCAGTCACATTACTATACACTGAATCCTTCTGTGGAAATCCTACATCAATTAATGACGGAACAAGATCTAATACAGTGATACAATCTCCAGCGTCAGGAGCAATATTAATCTCCAATTTACATAAAATTCCTGAACCCGGTGGAAGGAACACACCGAACCCATAAATCATTCCTGCATTAAAATACGCTGGATCTGTTGAACTATTCACATCAGAGAGTAGCATCAATGCATCTTCAATCTCTGAACCGGTAAAATTCACGTTTACTATATCGATTTTTGATTTATCAAAATACCCCGATATACTGAGAGCGCCGATATACTCATCCCAAGTACCCATAACGTTTATTATTACTCCGGTATCTCCTGGGTTCGCTGATGCATTTTCTATCATCATACTCCAATCTGATTGATTTGAGGATGCGATATCGATTTTTTGTTCTGGTCTTGTAATCAGTGATGCTCCGGGCATAATAAACGCCAGAGCAACGGTTAGTGTTACAACTGCCTTTAATGTCTGGTTGAGTTTAGGTGTCATTTTCACAATTTCCCCCTATAACACGAGTTATTATCCCTGACATTTTATAAATACTTTATTTGGAAATTTTCGAACACACTTTACACCCCATATTAAGACATATTAATGTGAAAAAAAATAGGGGTATGTCTATTAAAAAAACTCTCGCAAAAATTATGAGCACATCATATGCACAAAAAGGAAGAAAAAAACAACTTCGCGTATATTATGCTGTTTGCTCCTCTATCTCAGCTACCAAATGGATTGATTATCAACAACTCTATTGAATCTGTTGCAAACCGACCTACCATATCATAAGCAGTCACTACTAACGTTCGTCTCCCAAATACTCGTTCATTAAACGACCATGAATACGGGGCTTCAGTGTCATTAAAAAATACCTCGCCAATTTCATAGTCTACATGAGAGATGCCTGACATATTGTCATTCGCATCAACAATTAATGTTATTTTACCAATAACTAATGCAAAAGGAAGTGGCAAACTAAATGGTTTTGTATCAAAAAGAAAGATATCACCAGTTTGTGGACGATTAATATCAACAGTTGGTGGGGAGCCATCAACAGCAAACTCGTCATCGCACACACCATACCCAGTGTCACCACCATAAGATGCTCCAACACGGATAAGAAATTTCGTATGATCCTCAACACTGTTATCCGGTATCTCCCAGGTGTATTCACCCGTGTTAGAAAGCCCTGATGCAAGTTCAATCCAATCGCCTCCATTGATATTATAATCAACGCGTATTGTTGCATCAGGTAGCGGATTACCAATTACATCAGCTATTTCATACGTGATAACTACTTCAAATCCAAAGAGCTCTTCTCCACCGGGTGATAAAACCGTTACCTGCGGTGGCGCAGGCTTCCAAGAATCTAACGGATGATGATCTACATTCCCAAAACCTATTTGATATTCATTGGGGTATCCGGGGTTGCTTGCAAAATCATCCCAATAATTACCCTCATAGCCGTCATCCCAATAATTGTTAGACGTCACAGACGAGTGCAGATAGGCATGGGTGGGGTTGTTTATGAATTTGTTATGATGATAGGTGTTTAATGTTCCACCGATATAGATACCATGGAGTATTGCATCATGAAAATAGTTGTTAATAATTCTATTTTGGGTATTATCTGAAAGGGATAAAATCCCATGCTTGTTAGCATAAATATCATTATTAACGATTTTGTTATAGCTACCATAAAGTCTGATAGCAGAAGTAAAATTAAAGATATCGTTATCAACAATGATATTTTCAGAACCGAATATTTTTATTCCATCTCCATTATCAGAATATACCGACTGATACATAATACAATTTTCAATGATAGTACCCTGTGAGGTTTCATCTATACGAACACTCACAGCGTTTTCATAGATAGTGCACCCACTAATGGTAGTATCTCTAGTATTAAACAACGTGATTCCCTCAACAGTTCCATAGGGGCCACCAGGCGTAATGTCACAGCCTATAATTTGATTATTAGAGGTAGTAGCAGTCTCACCGATAATTTTGATAGCACCACCCTGAACAAGGGATAGATCTGGCATCCACAATGCCTTGATATCACAGTTTTGAATAACCACATTTGAACAATCCTGCAGGATAAAACCGTTATACACAGAATTTCCAGCGTCACCTAGTATTAATATGGATAATGATTCTATGACAACACTATCTGCTGTTACCATACCTATAGGGTAATACTCTGGGGAGCGAGCACTTGGTAGCACAGTATCATTAATTTTAACAATAGTGTCCGATCGGCTTTCTCCTGTGATGTGCACTTCTTTATCAACGGTGATGTTTTCTGGATACAGGCCGTTATACACAAATATGGTGTCACCAGGGTTTGCTGCATTGATTGCATCCTGTATTCTGGTATAGTCTGCGCTTCCATCATCATCAACATATAATGTATCAATTGTGTCTACGCTAGTATTTGTTGTATATGCAACTGATCCCGGTAAAATAAACGTAAGCGTGAGTACCATTACTAATAGTATTTTTAACATATCGCCCATATGGTTTTTTATCAAAGATAACTACCCCCGTTCTTTTACTTTGTTTTACAAATATAAGCTCCGAAAAGCTTTGATTTTACTTATATAATTATTAGTTAATAATAAATATGGAACAAGATTCGAACAAAAGGTTTTAAAAAAAAAGAAAAAAAGATTTGAGAAAGTTGTTATTTATTTTGCAAATGGATTGATAATAAAGAGTGTAACCGCTTCGGTTTGAGCAGCACGCCCTACAGTATCTACCGCTGTAACTGTGAGTGTTCGTTTACCAATTATTCGTTGATTTAATACCCATGAATATGGTGCTTCTGAATCATTGTAACTTGTTCCATCGTCGAGTTCGAAGAGTACCTGATTAACCCCCGACATCGCATCTTCTGCGTCAGCTATTACGGTAACAGGTCCGACTATCACAGATAATGGAAGCGGTAGTGTGACTAGATTGCTATCAAATAAAAATATTTGACCTGCTGTTGGTCGAGATACATTTACTATCGGATCTGTAGCATCCAAAGCAAACTGATCATCAGATTCATCATAGCCAATCCGACCCTCATATGTTGCACCCACACGTACACGGTATTTCGTACTATCTTCAAGACCGGGCATTTCGGTAGTATCCCAGGAATATACACCGTTATCCTCTAGTCCTGTAGCGATAGGGTGCCATTCACCATTATTAATATTATAGTCAATGCTAATGGTTGCCCCTTCTATTGCTTGCTCAGCGACATCGGTGACTTCAGACCACTGTATGTCAATGATTCCACCGAGAATATTTTCCTCTTCATTTGGGTAGAGAACGGTTACCTGCGGCGGAGCTGGTACCCAGCTGTCTAAAGGATGGTTATCAACATTGTTCATACCAATCTGATAAGTATCCGGGTAACCTGGGTTGCTTGCAAAATCATCCCAATAATTACCTTCATACCCATCATCCCAATAATTATTTGTATTCGCGTTTGGGTCGATATATACATGTTCATCGCAGTTGATAAGCTCATTATGATGAATAGTATTTAATGTGCTGCCAAGTAATATGAAGAAAGAATTCCAATTGCTGTTAGATATATGATTATCAACAACGGTATTTCGACTAGAGTGAAATAATATTCCTACTGTTACATCATGTATTATGTTTCTTACCGCCAAAGAATCCGAACCAGCTAAATTAATAGCATACTCACTGTCGTTAATCTCTGAATTGATAATTTTATTATTTGACTCCATAACCTCTACGCCGTATCCAACATCGCAAATAACACAGTTATCAACAATATTACCCGACGATTCCATTAAAAAACCATGTTGAAAAGTCTGTACAAGGGTATCCAGGATATGGTTCTCTTTTGATTCAATTATTTTTATACCTGAAATACCGCCACCTCGGAATTGACCATACACTTGACAATCACGTACAGTATTGTGTCCCGTTTCCGCGGATTCTGCTAAAATTAAGATACCTGAATTAATTAATGCTGTGCCGGACCCTGGAACCGATCGTATACAACAATTCTCAATGATGCAATCTGATGCGTAATTAACATCGACTCCGTTAACATAAGAATACGTTGATCCATCTCCAGTATTCTGAATAGTAAATGATGTAACTACAACATCATCATGGGAAATGTTTACTATACTGTTAAATCTGGGGTACGTCGGGCTTGGTAGAATATCGCTATTGACACTAATAATCGTATTTGTTGTACTTTCACCGTGCAATATTATTTCTTTATCAATAGTGATATTCTCCAAGTAAATACCATCATAGACAAAAACAGTATCACCATCTACTGCAGCAGCTATGCCCTCCTGAATCGTAGAATAATTCCCTGGGCCTGAGCCACCTACATAGATTGTATTACCCAAATTTGACGCACTGGGCCCTTGATGTTCAGGTATTGCTAAAGCCATAGTTGATGCAGCAAATAGCAAAAGGGCGATTAATGTTGCACTAGCCTGTATTATGTTATGTGTTTTCTTCATATCGAAATTACCCCCAATTTTATTTTCTTTAATTTATTTTTATCTAGTAAGATTTATATATACATAAGTTAATAAATAATATGGAACAAGCATCGAACAATCAAAAAAACAACTCTTAGGGAAAGAAAGGGGCCTAGATTTGAATTATAAGGGGAAATTCAAATTATGACAAGTAAACGTCAGTATGCTATATTCTTTGCCTAGACCCCTTGCAATTCTAAGTTATATTTTTTAAAGCTTATAAAAAATATGGAACGACTATCGAATAATCAATTTATAATCAAAAAATAATTACTAGATAAAACAAAAAAAAGGAAAAAAGTGGGAGTTTTATCCCAAAAGGCTTACCAGATTGTACAACACTGGAAAGTACTGCTCAAGTATCTGCAGGAACCAGCCGTTGAAGATTAAGCCCCTGTTTCTTGGTACGGTTATGGGATGTGGCGCTGACCAGCCACTTTCATGACCTTGGTCATCTTTTGCTTTTACCCGTACCTCATAATCGCCTTTAGTATCCCAAGCATTAGGCACTGTTTTTGATTCACCTGAGCCGACAAACTCGGTCCAGTCGCTTTCCTCGCCGTTACCCCATTCGAATTTGTAGGCGACATCATCGCCTTGTGGATCTTCGGTTGTGGCGGTAAACTCGGCTTCTTCATCAACCTTAATTTGACTGGGACCCTCAATGTCAGGTATATCTGGTGCTAAACTTAAAAACGGGTTATAATAAACATCCAGGCCATGATCAGCGACATTTCTGTTATCCGTCCACACAATGCCGCCTGCATCGATATCTGCAGTACCTTCAATTGCTTCAACCGTTCCATCAACATCATTTATCTGCGTTGGATCACTCCAGGTTGCACCTGCATCTTCAGAGGTTACTAACTCAAGGTTATCTGATTTTACATAGACACAATAGACCGTGTTACCCTCTGAATATACTGCAGGGAAACCAGCATCTTCAGCAACTACTGACTCAGCGAAGGTATCTCCATCGTCAGCGCTATAGCTGCACAAGACATCTCCTTCTTTCTGGTATACCACTACAACAGAGCTGCCCATTGCTGCAACATCTGGATCAGAAGCATTATCCATAAGATATTCTTGCCAGGGCATTGCCTCAATATCAGCGTATTTGTCCATACCATCAGGACCGCCGCCTTGGGTGTACAAAAATGTATCAGATTCAGGATCAAGATCCGTTACTGATCGTTTCAATGCTATCTCCGGTTCCATGGTTGTTTCATTATTGTGTTGCATCACAATAAAGAATTTGTTTTCACCAACCGCAATAGCAGGGTTTTCACCTGGCGCTGTTTGCATGATTGATTGGCCATCGAAATATCCTCCAAACGCCCATGTAGAATCAATATCCTCTGGCCGTCGCGGTGGATCACTAGATGGATCAACAGTATCCCAATCCCACTCAAGATAAACCATTGAGGGGCATCCTTCTGCATCAAACCCAATATCTGAGTATACATAATGGGACATCGTTGGGCTGAGGAACCATCCTTCCAACGGTGCTACAGCGGTTTCTTGATAATCATAACTTTCTCCACCACCATAGAACCATATAGTGAACTGTTCTCCTATTTGGAAAAGATCACCGGGGAACCAAATCCGGATTTCAGGGTAGGCTCCTTCACTTTCATCAACATATGGATCTACCATCGCAAGATAAAATTCATCATCAAAACTATCATAACACACTTTAGGATAAGTGACGTCCTCGCCTGAACCAAAAGTAGAATCAATATAGGCAAACAAATACCAGTTTGGATCAGTCTCACTGTTCTCGTAGTAAATAATTGGCGCAACAGTCAGATAACCTTCCACTGGATCTAAGGCTTCATAGGTTAACAAAATGTTACCATCAATGCTTTTTGCAACCGTTGGATGCAAATCATCATAGATGACACCGGATTCCTGACCAAACGCCCAGGGAGATAAACAAATATCGTCACCATCCAGCGTCTGCATATCTGAACTTGTCATCTCAGCCTTTATCACAGGAACCTGCGTTGAGGCTACTTGGCTTTGCACAGCTGGTTTCTGCAATATAGTATTAGTTTGCTCGGATATACATGCTGTTCCGGGCATTATCATTGCTACTACTATGGTTACTATTACACATGCCTTTAATAACTGGATTATTTTTTTATTTTTTTTCATAGGTATACCTCTAAAGATACGGCGTACATAGTATATTTATGTTTTTTAATATATAAATTTTTCTATAAAATATCTGAACATATTAAGAAAATAACTCCTCAAATCACAGAAACGATGTAAAAAAAGAATAGAAAAATGGGATAAAAGTTATCCCAATAGAATACCCAACATACGATATAACCCTGGGAAATACATTTCCATTAAATCCAGGAACCGCATAGTGGGTACCGGTTTATTTTTTGGCACAGTAATAGGCACTGTTGGAGACCATTCACTTTCATGATCTGCATCGTCTTTAGCCTTCACCCTAAGCTCGTAATCCCCCTGGGCATCCCAGCTGTGGGATGCGCAACCTTCTTCACCAGATTCAAACGGCCCTATCCATCCGCTATCAGTACCATCACCCCAGTCAAACAGATAATAGACATCATCACCCTGAGGATCAGAGGTAGTCGCACAGAATTCAGTTTCTTCGTTCACTTTTACCTGACTTGGCCCATCTGGAACAGGTATATCGGGCGATAGGCTTAAAAATCGATTCCAGTAAATGTCAGCGGGTCCATTACGACTATCCATCCAGACAATACCCCCTGCATGGATATCTGCGGTACCCGGTTCAGCAATCACGGTACCATCAACATCGTTAACTTGTAATGGTTCACCAGACCAGGTTGCACCTGCATCTTCTGATGTATCTAACCAGAGGTTACCATCTTTAACATATACACAATACGCGGTGTTTCCAACAAGATACACTGCAGCGTATCCTGCATCGCCCGCAACAGTTGTGGTATCCCAGTTTTCACCATCATCAGTAGTATATGTACAAACAACATCTCCTGCATGCGTATAAACCGTGACAGCATTAGTGCCACTTGCAGATATATCAGGATCAGTAGCATTGATTTCTTCAACAAACAACTGCCAGGGCCACACCTCAATATCAGCATACTTATCCATGCCACTTGGCCCACCACCACTCGTAAACAGAAATGTATCGGACTCGGGATCTAAATCTGATACCGTTGATTTTAATGATATCTTACTATTATTGGTTTCCATAACCATGTATAACCGGTTTTCACCAGTTGCCATCTCGGGTTTACCCGCTGGAGCGGTTTCTAGTACAGATTGGCCATCATAATAATAGCCTGCAGCCCAACTAGCATCTACTTCGTTAGGAAACAGCACGGTTTCGGTATCCGCATCATAATAAAAATACCCGATACCCGGGCATGCTTCAATATCATACCCTGTATGAATAGCAAAACCAAGGAACCATTCGCCTACATAGGTAAGTGCCCCATCAGTGTAATCGCTGCTATCTTGTCCAGATATCGCCCACCAAACCGCTGCGTCAGCATTCAGTATGTCACCAGGTATCCATGCGGTATGCTCATTGTACATTGTGGCGAGCTGATCTATCGCAGTCCAAAAAAACTCATCTGAGTTAGGGTTATATTTGATGTCAGGTGACAACAGTTCACCGGATCCTTCAGGGAAATCAGTTGAGTCAAATTCAAACACCATAAGCCATGTGTCACTATCAGCATCATAGGAAACCACCGGGATCGTAGTAGTGATAATATCTTTTACTTGCTCATAGACAACAACAGGTACTCCTTCAGAATTCATCGCAACCTTAGGATGACGGTCATCCTCATCAGGGTTAGACGCTGAAATGAGTACATCATCATCCTCAAACATACCTACCGTATTACCCGGTGACATACTCTCATGTACTGAGGGTAATTCACATTGGTATCTATCCGGTCTATCAAGAGCATGTGTGGTTGTCGATATGGTGTTAGTAACTACTGCTGCACTAGGAGCAATAAATGCTAGTGCGACAGCAATTACTACAGCTGCCTTTATCCAATTTCTAAAATAGTTTTCTGGTTTCATAATGTTCCTCCCATGTCTCAGTGTGTATCACAATACTGGTATTTAAAATTTATAGGTAATTATTTAATTTATATCTTATAAGTATCACATATCAATAAATGTAGTTAAAAAAATAATCACAAAAAAAAGAGTACTGATTGCCACAAAAAGGTTAACAAAAAAAAAGAAAAAAAGATTGGGATGGTTATCCCAAAAGGCTTACCAGATTGTACAACACTGGAAAGTACTGCTCAAGTATCTGCAGGAACCAACTATCTGCGATGAATCCTTTGTTTCTTGGCACAGTTATGGGATGTGGTGCTGACCAGTCACTTTCATGACCCGCATCATCTTTTGCTTTTACCCGTACCTCATAATCGCCTTGTGTGTCCCATGCATAAGTCACAGAAACAGATGTTCCGGAGCCGACAAACTCGGTCCAGTCGCTTTCCTCGCCGTTACCCCAATCAAATTTATAGGCCACCGTATCATCTTGTGGATCTTCAGCAGTAGCGGTAAACTCTGCGTCAGTGTTCACCTTGATTTGATTGGGACCCTCAAGATTTGGTGTATCAGGTGATTCAGTAGGTAGCCGGATCCATGCGATATCATAATCTGCTCCACTGTTGGTAACCCATGAGATACCACCAGCATGTATGTCAACACTGTTTTCTTCTTCTACAACACTACCGGCTATGGTGTTCAGCTGTACTGGAGCTGACCAGGTTGCACCACCGTCACCGGAGGTTACCAGGAATAAATCACCGCTTACGATATATGTTGCATAGAGAATGCCGCCGACGATTTCAATATCTGGATAGGTTCCCTCAGCGATTTGCTGACTTGTCCAAGTGTCACCATCGTCATCACTATAGGCAACAGTGATATTGGTATCATCCTCATAGACTACCGCAACTACATCTTCTGATGCTGCGATTGACGGATGTGTTCCATCACCAACATATTGCTGATATGGTGTGTATTCGACATCTGGTTGACTAGCAGGGACGATTTTCTTCCAGACAATCTGGTCGACATCAGTGGTTTGGTTATGATACTCCCAGGTTAAATGGAATCGGTCCTCAAGTTGTGCTGTATCTGGATCTTTTGCTGGTGCGGTTAATAACTCTGATTGAGCATCAAAGTAGCCAACACCACCAGTAACATAATCTGGAGGAGCTGTTAATCCGGTATGGAAACTAATCGGACAATCGGGTATATCATAAACATCATAGATTTCATGATAGATATACATGTGAAACGGACCCGTGTACTCAGGATAATTTAAATCCTGGAATTGATAGCCATCATCAACACATGCATACATGGGCTCTAATGCTTCACTCTGCCAGGTATAGTACATCCAGGTAGATGGATCAGCGGTAATGTCATCTATTGCATACCCGCCGGTTTGCTCCATATCTTCGCTAATAAAGGTGCCAAATAGGCCACCCCATGCATTGGAACCCTGTTGGATAAACGCGGTATCAACATAGTTCATAATATCCATACCACTGAGTTT
>CAZRMY010000064.1:0-2330 GCA_964601295.1 uncultured Thermoplasmatales archaeon
TTATTGGAGGGGGGTGCTGGGTTTATGAGGGGGCCTGTTGGTAGAGTGGAGGTATGAATAGGATGTTTAAGCATATATTAATTCCAATTTCTTCTGAGCATTATTCTGATGATGTTTTGAAACGAGGCGTGTTTTTGGCAGAGAAATGTCAGAGTAAAATACATTTGTTGTATATTATTGAAGAAAAAACGTTGGTGCAGGCTGAGAAAAAATCTGATATTTATCGTACAGTGTATAATCGGGCGGATACCAAGCAGGAGGCTATCCGTGAGCAGATGCATACCGCTGATCAAATTGTGTTTGATAAGGCACGGCGTTTTTTCAAACAGAAGAAAATTGCATCAGAAGGTATTATTGTTGAGGGTGAGTTTAGTGAGATGATTCATCGGGAGGTTACCTCAAAGAAATATGATTTGATTCTGATGGGTTTTGAGAAAGCATGTATGCTGAATTACCGGGTGCTTGATGAGTTGGAACTGGATGTTGATATCCCGATATGGGTGGTGTCAACAATTGAAGGGTCTGATCAAATTCTTGCGGTATGTTCGAATCTTGCGCCTAATAAAAAGGTTCCTGATTTTAGTATTGCTCTTGCTCGTCAGTTAAATTGGGGTCTTCATATGTTGTATGTAATTGATATGGAGGATTCGGTTCAGGTGGATGCACAGCTTGATCGGTCTGCAAAAAAATCTGAGGGTGAACTTATGGAAACCGCGAAACAGTTTGTGGGCAGTATGGCTGAGAAAGGGATTCGAGTCACCTTGGTTAGGGGGAATTTGCAGAAAGAGATATTTGCTGCTGGTGAGCGATTAGATGCAAAACTTATCATTGTTGGCCGTGAACAGAAGAAAAAAACGGTGTTAGGGTTGCCTGCGAAGCGATTGAAAAAGAAGATGGCTGAGAAATGCCGGTATTCTATTCTTTTTGTGAGATAATCTATCATTTTACGTTCAAGTGTTATACCATTAGAATAGTTTTGGTATAAGTCGCCAGGGGACCTTTTTCATGTAGGTGATGTAGTTCTCTCCATATTGTTTTATAAGGTGTTTTTCCTCATCGATAATACTCCATATCATTATCGGTATAGCAATAATGGCGAGCACCAACGCGGCTACGGAATAGAAGAAGAAGGCGAGTCCGAATCCTGCGATAAGCAGCGATGTGTAATGAGGGTTGCGTATGTGTTTAAACGGCCCATGGGTTATTAGTTGTCCGGTATAATGTTTTGTCCAGTATATCTCCCATGTGAAATAGATGTATGCTGCAAAAAGAAATATTATGATGCCACTTAGGACGGTTGGTAGCAGAGGTAATGGTATTTTCCATACGTTGTATATAGGGGTTAGCGGGCCGATAAGGATGATTAATAGTAACGGTGCGTAATGAATGATGAAAAGCGCACGGAGTTCTTTAGGAGGTTTGTAAGGAAACATGAGAAAATTGATTCATATTCTTTTTAGAGAAGCGCTATTCCGCCCTGGCGTATTTCAAAATCTTGTGGTTTTAGCGTGTGTTTGGTACTTCGCATTTTTAATATAGATAGTTTTCTGCGGTCCATGGTTTGATCTAGACTGAGTACGATAACACCATCAGCAAGAAATTCAGATAATCCATCCCGGGAGAGTGCTGTAGAGTTTGGTGGAAGCTCTGAAGTGACAACAGCAGTGCTGTTAGAGTTTTCAAGTGCATTCATTATGTAATGTAGATGCAGTCTGCGTATGGGGAAACTACGGTCACTGTCAAAATCATCAGGATTAATAATGTTAATATCAGTGTTTTTTTGAAGACCTGATGTAAAAATAGGCATTTCTGATAAGGGTGTAATGGAATCCAGGACAATGCGGTCGTAATTCCCGCTGAGTATTTCATTGGTCATAATTTCGTAAATGAGTTTTTTATTGATATTGAGGTGAAGGAATTTGATTTGTGCGGTTTCAATGGCGGCTTGGTAATCGATGCCCAGGTGTTTTGCTTGCGCAAGTACGCTATCAACTTTTTTATCAAGTGTAAGAAACAGACATTTGTCACCTTCGGTGATTCCTTGTTTAAGGTATTGAAAGCAGAATATGCTTTTTCCTGCCCCGGGTTGTCCTGAGACAAGTAGGATACTGTTTTTAGGTATGCCGCCTTGTATGAGTTCGTCGAGTCCAGGTATTCCGGTTTTTTTTCGTTCTACTTGTGTGCTTTCTAACATTGTTGCATCGTTCCTCCGGTGAATTGTGTGTATTGGTTAGCAGGTATGTTTATTTAATTGTTTTTACAGTATTGTTCTTTTTTTTAATTATCCTGTTTTGTTTCATATTTTTGTGCTCATATATATTATTATCACT
>CAZRMY010000064.1:2340-10447 GCA_964601295.1 uncultured Thermoplasmatales archaeon
AAATTAGAAGTAAGGGGGGCACTGTTGTACAGAAATATTTATATATGTTATAAAATAAATATTAATATATAAAAGAAGGGATGGTATGAAAGAGAACACCATCAAAGTCTGGATATGGATACATAACAGCCGCCTCTATAAAGCAATCGCTAACCCTGCTACAAAAAGTATCACTATTTATGATGCAGAAGATAATATTCTTATTCGTCGAACAGGGTTAACCTTTCAACAGATGAAAATCATCGAGGTAACGCTAGATACCTGTGGCGCAAAACGCATGGACGATCATCATCAGCCATTCACATATCTTTAAAAAAAACGAGTTACTCATGACGTGTTTTTCTTTTTTATTTCAAATTAGAAAACTCGATTTCTTTATCTGGGGAGACCTGGAATCCATCTTCCTTAATTTCTACCATAAACAATTTTTTTTCATGACCGGTATAACGCATTTTTAGAATCTCTATGGCATTCTGCCGGATTCTACCTGTTTGAACATTATACAACACAACAATACCATCAGCGAGAAACTCTTCAATACCTGTGTCACTGTATTTTGTTGGCACTTGCTCGGTTTCAGTGATTAGGAATGATGTCGCCCCAGTTTCCTCAAAGAAATTAAACAGCTGCTGTAAATATACTCGATAGGTTTTCTCTTTGGTAATTGATGCAGCAATAATTGCGGTTAACGAGTCGACTACGATAACCTCTGGGTTGAAGTCCTTGGGTATTATCAAGGGTTTTATCTTATAGGATACCTCTGTGGCTGATCCTGATCCACCTAGACCACCGAATTTCATCCGGAGTATATCTAATGGGTTTATCTTTTGTATTAACAGACTGCCGTTCTCACGATATTTGGCAACATCCCAGCCAAAACTTTGCATACTTTTTTCTATACGTTCAATACTTTCCTCAAAGCTCACGTACATACAGTGTTTATCCTGAGAGATTAGATTATAACATATCTGACGGCAGAGTGTGCTTTTCCCGGTTCCTGCGCCACCTGCGACGATAACAGAGTTACCCTGAGGTATGCCACCCCGGGAGAATAAGGCATCAAATCCTTTAATACCTGTTTTAAGCACTTGACTTTGTGTTGTTTTCTTAGTTGTTTCATCTGTGCTCATTGTGAATTCGCTCAATAGTACCAACGTTTTATGAAATTTCATCAAATATTAGTTTTCTTTGATTATATATTATTGTTAAAAACCTTTCTATGTCAATACCCAACCCGGGCCAGTTTGAGCTTGTATGTCAATTATTTCTAAATCGACATTAACAGTTTTTCCAATAGCAACATTTGGTGTAATATAAACATAAACTGGATTTTCTGATGGCACTTCAACTATATCTACAGTATTTCCAAATACTCTGTGTAGTGAATTATTCCATGCATTTGTATAATCTGTGTAAATCTTAATACTTGTTATATCATTAAACGTTGAATATGTTGTTGAATGTGAAAAATTAGTACGAATAAAACATTTCCCTGGTACATTATTTTGGAAACCAGGATGTTCAGTATAATTTTTTCCTTCAACTCCAATAATATTATAAAAAGTAAAATCAATAGTAATACTTGAACTATTATCAATAGAGATAATCGGATCTACAAGCATGTTATTGAGCCACGAACTTCCACTTTGTTGTCCACGGATTATACCTCCAGCTTCAAGAATAAATTTTACATCCTCTCCACTGTTTTTATAATATAAATTATTTGCAGTATATGTAATTGTACCCATATCTAATCCTGCTAATCCAGGAGTTATAACAAGAGTAATTTGATCATCTTTTATACTCACATCACCAGTTGAAATCTGTGTTATAAAATATGGAAGCTTTGTGCTTCCTAATGTTAATGGTGATGAAATCGGGGCTGTTGATTGAGTAATAGCTTGAATATCAATTACTGCTTTAAAATGTGAAAATTGATTTGATACTTCATCCATATGTTGCGCTTCTCGGTCATTCATCACCTGTGGAATATATGTCAGTTGTATCGTAGAAATCACAATCGTTGCAAGTGCTACTAATAGCAATGCTTCTATAACGCCGGATACAGCATAAGTTGAATGATATCGTTTTTTTAGTTTCATCTCTCCTCAGTTAACCCGTTCCTATAATATCATTTATGTTTATAGCTTTTCTTGATTCCATTTTTGAAATATACACATGCCAATAAGTATTATTAGTAGAAGTATGGATTCAAAACCCGGGGTTTGGTTATCATTTTCTTCCACAGTTGGTGATGTAATTTCCGCGTACGTGAATGCTACATTGCTATCCCCATGTTGGTCACGGACAGTAAGAGAGACGGTATAGTTGCCTGCTGAATTATACATGTGATACACAAATTCTCCATACCCTGTGTTACCATCACCAAAATCCCAGGTATAATTAGTAATAGTTCCTTCAGAAACATAACTCCGAGACCCATCAAAGCGAAGTGAGGTATTTATACGCTCTTCATATGGCCCATTTGGGTTAGCAGTAGGCGGCGTATTTTGTGATGATCCAGGATTCACTGTGAGGGTTCGGGATACTTCTTCAGACCACATGTTATCATTATCTTTCACTTTAAAAGTGATTACATGTGTCCCAACACTAAAATCAGACTTTTGAAAACTCGGGGCAGTGCTCAAGGTGGTACCCCCTTCAGCCCAGAGATAACCTATGATATGCCCATCTTCATCCTCACCTCGACCATTAAAGCTAATCGTTTGACCAACTGTTGCAGGGTTAGGTGTAACTGAGGTAATGTATGCAACCGGCTGCTCGTTACTTGGGACCGCATTTATTGTAAGACTCTCAGTGTCAGCAGTAGACCATTGTCCTTCATCGTCTTTCACCCGGAAACTAATAATGTGCGTTCCCACGGACAGCGTTGAACGAGAGAATTCATCAGAAGCGCTCAGTTTTCCATCCTTATTTGAGGTCCATTCCCTTTCAGTAATGACCCCATCATCGCTGCCACTGCCAACAAAAGTTACCTCGTCACCAGCGGTTGCAGGATTAGGGGTGATCGTAAGAATCATTGCGATTGGCTTCTGATTTTCTTCAACAAAAACCCCTAATGGATAGTTATCCTTGTTGCTCCCACCGGGTATATTGTAGGGACTATCTCCGATATTGTCGTCATCAGCATCTTCTCCGGTATAATCACTCCAGCTATTTCCCCCTGAAGGATAGCCGTTATCCCAATTGTTACTCCCGGAGTCATAGGCATTGTACTCGGTGTTGTCATTAAAGGTGTTATGATATATAGTATTTCCACTTGCCTGGGAGTTTATACCCCTTGAGTTGGCTGTGAGAATATTACCTGTTATACTATTACTGACTACAGCTGTATCAAGATAGATGCCATATTGATTGCTTAATGTTATTGTGTTATCTGCAACGGTGTTACCTGAAGATGCTTCATCAATGCTGATGCCACGCTGGTTACTTTGTATGGTATTAGACACTATATTGTTACTATTTGATGCGTACAGACGGAGACCATACGCATAATTATTTTTAACCGTGTTATCTGTTATAATATTCCCATCTGAACTAAACAGCGTTATCCCATCACTATCATCACTTGCCTGGACGGTACACTCCGATACAGAGCATTGATCAGCATCCTGGAGTTTAATGCATTTATAACCAGTTCCTCTCGCATTCTGTACCGTAAAACCTGAGAACATTACTTCATCAGCGGTTATCTCCACAACATGACCATCGCCGGCTGGATTAATAACAGTACTTGATTTTCCGTTCACCCCGGTTATTGTTAGTTGTTTATCAATAAGGATATTTTCAGTATACGTGCCAGCATACACATTAATCGTATCACCCGTACTAGCACTATCGATTGCTGCCTGAATAGAGGTGTAATTCGCCCCTCCGCTATCATCAACCGTAATCACAGTAGCACCATACGAGGTAGTATCTAAGGGCATAACGAAAGTAATAGCATAACATAGAAAAGTAACTAATAAAAACGATATTGTTTTTTTCCACATAGTGTCCATCCCGTACTACCGTGGAAGCATAATACTCAATCTAGAACTTATACTTTTTCTTCATTTTTTCACTTTCTAAATGTAATTCTTTACAGAGAAGTAAGCTTATTTAATAAAAGCGCGTCACCTAGAGTCTCGTTCACCAGATACCGGGCCTATTACACATATTATGAGAGGTACCAAGAGGTTTAATTCTATTTTTTTTGTTTTCGATGTTTCTTCTTTGGTTTGTTAGTTTTTGATCTCTTTTCGAATATGAGATAAGAGAAAATAATGATAAGAATGATACCAATAAGAAAAACATATGTAAATGTTTTATCCTCGGTAAAGGCGTCTAGTTTGTCGCTAGTAGGATAATACACTGAATCCCAGGTTCCATCTGTTTCATAATCAATTAGATATGTGCCGTCATCTCGCTGGAGATATGTTACATCGATGAAAACAAGGAGGCGATTTGACCACTCTGAGAGAGCTCCACTAGTGTCTTCACTTTGCACCTGAACCCGATAAAAACCTGCGGTAGAAAATGTATGATTTACTGATGTGGGTATACCTGAAGGATAATAATCGGTCCATTCATCGATACGGTTGTCGTTGTTCCAATCCCAGCCGTATCTTATGGTGTCGTTGGTGTCTATGTCTTCTGAGATTGCAGTGAATCCATAGCTAACATCTTTGGTTCCTTCCAGGGGTCCCGAGATTATCGGTTTTGATGGTGGGTTATTAGCTTTTGTAATGGTGAGTTCTATTGAATCATAAGCAATATATCCTAAATCATCTTTTACCGTTAATGTTACAGTGTACACGCCAGTTTCTGAATAGATATGTGTAGTTTGTTTTCCCTCTCCGGTTTTTCCATCTCCAAAGTCCCATATATATGATATTATTTGGTTGGAGCTGGTGCTGCGTGATCCATCAAAAGTTACTGGCGTGTATACGAAACCAAACCGGTCGCTTCCTGAAGCATCCGCGTGTGTGGGGTACCCGCTGCCGGAGGGTTTGGTGGGTTTATCAGATGAGCCTTTCAAGATGAGGGTACCTGCGACGCCATATAACGAGAAATGTGAAATCTTCGCCCAAAGATAGCCTTCATATTTTTTCCCGTATATTTCAACATTGGTGGTATCTACACCAGTTTCAAAAACCCCGTCTAAATCATCTGTAACGGTTATCCAGCTATCTGTTACCGGGTCATAGACGTGGAATTTCAATGATCGTTCGTTTATATCGCCGATATCTGTTGCATCTCCGTCACCGTTTTTGTCTAAATCTGATGTTGTATAGTAGACAACTATCCATGCTTCTTTGATGATGTCTCCGCTGCTATTTTGTATGTTCTCGTCAGTGTGTATTTCAAGGTAAATACCTGCGGGGTTCATCGATGAGTCTAAGACTGCTTTTGGTGGTGCGGTTGTTGAAATGGTACTGGTATTATATTTGGTTAATGTGATATGTGGTTTTACTGGTTCTTCTAAGTTCACCCATAGCATAGTATCTATTTCGCGTACTGCTTCTATGTCAAAGTAATCTCTTGGTGTTGGCCAGGTTACTTCAACCGTGCTTCCGTTGACATTTTTCCACATTGTTTTGAGTACATTTAAAACAACAAGATGATCTAGACGATAGGGGTGAGAAAGCATGACAATTGTTTGTGTTTTATTCCAGACACTGCTTTTAGATGCAAAGAACTGATGCCCTGAATTTATAATAGCGGTCGTATTTTCTCCTGCGTTTTCTAAAATAGTTTTTGACAGATTTCCAACAGTTTCATTTCCTGCATCGAGTTTTCCCACGAGTATAATATATGGTGATGTTTTATATGCGTCATCTGTCAGTAGTTGGTTGAGGGCCACTATGGTAACATTAGTGTATATCTCTAGATGTTCTTGAAATGATAAAATATCTTCATCCAGATCGTAAGCAAGAATAATATTTTTTACATGTGGTGTATAGGTATCATAGTCCTCGAAATCAGAAAGGGTATCGCGATCAGTATCTTTGATACGTGGGTGGGTACCATATCGTAGTTCGTCACCATCGATTAAACCGTCATTGTCGGTGTCACTATCTAATGGTTGTGTACCCCAATAGAGTTCGTCATAATCATTGAGTGTGTCATTGTCGGTGTCTGCTTGTTTTGGATTAGTTTTAACGATAAGCTCATAGCCATCTATTAACTGGTCTTTGTCGGTGTCAGGATCTCTTGGATTGGTGGTTAACGTGTACTCGATGTTATCAAATAGTGTGTCATAGTCAGTATCAGGTAACAGCAGGCTGGAACCAAATACATACTCAATTAAATCATTTAACCCATCACTGTCTGTATCCTTACTATTTGGATTTGATTTAAGATCGAATTCTTGTTTGTCGTTTAATCCGTCGTAATCAGTGTCTATCTTGAAGGGGTCGCTTGTAAAAATGAGTTCATGTTGATCATCAAGTCCATCACCATCAGTATCATAGCTAAGAGGATTAGTTTTATATCTATATTTTTCCTCCCAATCATTGAGACCATCATGGTCAGTATCTGGGTCTCGGGGGTTAGTTGAATTTTCAAAGCAATTATGTTCCCATAGGTCCCATTCTCCATCTGAATCAGTGTCAATTAAACCTGCGTCGCTGGTCACATGAAGTATGTGGTCACCTGTAGCATCAGTGTAGTGAACCTGCCAACCTCTGTTTTCGTTTAAGTTACTAATACCATCTCCATCTGTGTCACCCCCGGTTACATCATAACATCTCCATTTGGTGATCCCATCTGATGATTTATTAACGTCGATGATGCCCACTAGTTCTCTTTCTCGCACTGGTGGAAGTACGCCTAGGCAACTCCAATTAACATAATATTTTACAAGGTATATTCCTTCTCTTTCAGAAGCATTAAATGAAAAACTGGTAGTATTTTCTGTTAGATTGCATACATCTGGACGGCCTTGATAAATTGTCTGGTTGCGCAGTATTCTTCCCGTCTGATTTTCAAATGTCAAGGTAATCGTACAGTTTGCAGCATTTAATGTTTGAGGGCAGAGAGCTCCGATGATACGGTACTCTGTAGCGGCGGTAATTGTTGAATTGGGGGTGACTCTGATACTGCTCCCCTGATCGTTGAAATCGATCTTACGGATAAAACCTTGATGTGGAGTAGTAATTTCATCAGGGTCCAAAATACCATTTGCATTGGTATCTTCTGACCGGGGATTTAACCCGATCATAAATTCTTTAAGGTCGGTTAACCCATCAGAATCTGTATCAGCTTTCAATGGATCTGGTGAAACATGCATTGAAACAGGCGTGTTATAGAAAATGAAATGTATCTCCCAGCCTTTATATTCCTCAAAATCTGTGAGTCCATCTGAATCAGTATCTGTATTGTTGTTATCTGTAGAAATCAGTGTTTCTATTTTATCATTTAAACCATCGTCATCTGAATCAGATTTATAGGGGATAAACAGCTGGTCAACCTCATATTTATCCCAAAGTCCATCTCCATCAGTATCAACACGCCATGGATTCGACGCGCTCATTAGCTCTTCATTATCACTGAGTCCATCACCATCCGAATCCAACGGTGTCAACTCGTTCCAATATACAAACGCACTGAGGTTACCGGGTAACACATCAAAATAAAGCGTTGTAATATCAGTCTTTTCAGTACCGCTATCACTTTCTCTATCGCACCACCATCCAAAAAACCATACACATTCATCATAATATCTTTTGTAACTATATTCTAATTGAATAGTTAAGGGAAAATTACTCATGCTAATAGGATCCACCCAGATACCCATATCATAGGTTTCATTTCTATAACTTGTATAATCAGTATCTGTTGCAATTATTTTTTTAAAACTCCCTGTGGGAGATCCCTCAGGTACTGATAAGGTTAACGACGGTCTTACATAACTGTCGCAAACATCTCCCCAGCTGCCATCGCTTGTTTTCCATACCACACCATATATTTGAGCAAGAAATTCTATGCGATCTCCTACATCAAAACCATTATTATCATAATCATGAGTTTCTAAAATGGGGTCGCCAACAAACCCAAGGTTAAAACTACTCCGTATCTCTGTTTTTGTGACAAGACTTAAAAA
>CAZRMY010000065.1:0-10412 GCA_964601295.1 uncultured Thermoplasmatales archaeon
ATCAACATGACAACACAGACGCATGCCACCCCATGATTTTATCACCCCAATCGCGCCCTTATTCACCTGATCAGCAAAAAACTTGATAGGATTACCGTTTTCAACCAAGTTTTTCTCCCTATCATATACAGCATACTGTGGCCCACAACGCGGACACGAAATCGTCTGCGCATGATACCGACGATCACCTGGATCAGTATACTCCTTCTGACACTGTCTACACAGCGGAAACTCGTCCATCGCGGTACGCTCCCGATCATACGGTACATCCTCAATAACACTATACCGTGCACCACACAACGTGCAATTGGTAAACGGAAACTGATACCGACGATTGCCTGGAGTAGTCATCTCTTCTACACATGCGTCACAAATACTGATATCCACGGGGATACGTGACTGTCGTTCACCCTGAGTGCTATGCACAATACGAAAATCAGAAAACGATCGATTATCAGGATGTCTCTGTATCTCAGAAATTTCCGCTATTGATGGCAGCTCATGGTAGACTTCTTTTATAAAGCGATCAGCCTGTTTATCAATAACCACTTCGACTTCTGAACCCTTGTTTAACACATATCCTTTTACCCCGAGTTTCTGAGCAACCCGATAAATAGTCGGACGGAAGCCTACCCCTTGTACCACTCCTTTAAAGATAAGTTTCATCAGATCGAAACCATAAGAAACCGCTGATGGTTATTCCACAATCAAATCCTTAGAATATTTATCACTATCAGCAAGCAAAAACTCATCACTCATACTAAGACAATTCACTGGGCAGACATCGTTACATTGCGAACAAAAACAACAACGAGCCAGATATATTTTTATCTTTTTTTCTTTTTCCTTAAATTCAATTGCTTCACAAGGACATACTTTAATGCAAAGCTTGCACCCAATACATTTCTCCTTGTCATATTGAATTTTCCCACGGAAACCCAATGGAGTTTCGACTGGTGGGTTCATCGCTGCTTTCCCCGCTTGCACCTGCTCAAGATATTTAGTAGTTGACGACGGCTGATACTTCGCAGGAAACTTATTGGTAAACGGTTTCTTAAACAACTGCGCGATAACCTGCGGGATCATAGAAAAACCCATAGTTACATCATCCTCCGAGTTTTCTCCACACTTAACTTATGTAATTCGGCCTTATTCAGGACATGCTGATGCTGAGTGTCTTTTTCTACAACTGCTACACGGTTAGTACACGACATACATGGATCAGTTGACGCCGCAACAATGGGAATATCCGCGATCTGCTCACCCTTAAGCATGGGAATCCATGGAAGTATATTATTATAGGTTGGTGCACGCACCTTCCAGGTATACGGATGCTCATTCCCTGCTTCTAGTTTCACATAATGAATCACTTCACCTCGTGGCGCCTCATGACGCCCGATACCCTCGCCCTCTGTTTTCTTAAGCATCGCAAGCAGTTTCGCAATCTTTGGCTCAGCAACGATTTCTCCCTGTGGCATTGTATCAAGTGTTTGTTCAATCAGATTAATAGACTGTTTCACCTCAAGTAAACGCTGGATAATGCGATCGTATACATCTCCATTAATTTCACCGGTGAGCTGATCCGGAGTAATATAATCAATATCAAGATCACTATATGCAAAATACGGTTGATCCACCCGCACATCTTTTTTCACCCCAGATGCACGAGCAGTTGGTCCTACTGCACACAGTTTCAACGCATCCTCATAGGTGAGCACACCACAGTTTTTACTCCGCATTTTAAACGTTTTATCATCAAGGAACACATGTCTAAGTTTCTCAAAATTCTGTTTAAAATAATCCATCGCCTCAGTAATCTTAGGCATCATATCTGGGGTGATATCACGTCGGACACCACCAATCATTGTTATCGCCTTAGTTACACGGTTACCTGTTAAATACTCGGTTAAATCAAGTATTTTCTCCCGCATCTGCCATGTCAAAAACAACACCGTATCAAAACCGATTTCATGCGCGGCAACACCTGCCCAGAGCATATGCGAGGTCATACGCTCAAGTTCACCCTGTATAATACGAAGATATGAGGCACGCTCCGGTACTTCAATACCCGCGATATGTTCCACAGCCTGCGCGAACGCCACCGGATGACAAAACGCGCAAATACCACAAATACGTTCAGCTAGATATAACACCTGCACCGGGTTACGACGAGTCCCACTCCATTCAACAGTCCGATGGACTTGCCCTAAACTTACATCCACATCAACAATACGTTCCCCGTCAATCTCAAAGTTGAATTGCACTGGCTCTTTTAACGCAGGGTGAATCGGGCCAATTGGCAGCTGATAGGTGGTTTTCGTAGTTTCCTTTAGCATACTTATGTATCCCCCTCATGAAGATTACGAATCACTTTTTCCATGCCCTTGCTATCCTTCCGCCAGGGATACACATCCTTCGGGAAATCATCTGGTAAAAACAACCGACGACTATCAGGTATACCTTCAATAGTTACTCCCAGCATCTCCTGTTTTTCACGCTCACTCACCAGCGCCCCAGGGATAAAATCACAAATGGTTTCAATAGTAGGCTTAGACTTTGGTAATTCAACACCAATGTTCAATGAGATCTCCTTAAATTTCAACCCATAATTAACCGAAAAATGATATATCAGCTCAATAGTCTTCCCCAAGTCATTCCCTGATATCACCGCAAGATGTGGGTATTGCAAATCAACTAAATGTTTTACCATATTTTTAAAAATACTTTTATCAATTTTCAGCCACACATGGTAACTTTCCATTTTTTTCAGACCGATAACTTGTTTCTCAATACGTGATTCCTTTATTTTAGTTTTAAATTTATCTTTGAAATATTTCACAAGATCCTCAGCAGTTATCATTTTTTCTTCACTCATTTTTCCGCCTCCAAAGTCTCAAGTTTTACCCATGCTTTTGCTACAGCGTTAATAATTGCTTCAGGTCGTGGAGGGCAACCAATAACGTGCACGTCCACGGGTATTACATTATCTATCGGCCCAACGAGATTATATGATTCAAAAAATACATCCCCGGTGTTCCCGCAGTTTCCCACGCAGATAACTGCTTTGGGATCAGGCATTTGTTCATAAATGCGCTCTACTTTTGCTTTTAACTGTCTGGTTACCGGCCCGGTGATCAATAATACGTCAGCATGACGTGGTGAGCCAACAAGTTTAATACCAAAACGTTCAACATCATATCGTGGACAGAGTGCGGCAATAATTTCAATATCGCATCCATTGCAGGATCCAGAGTTACAATGATACACCCATAAGGCTTTTTTAAATGCTTTTGTCAGTCCCTTGGCCATGATGAAAACCCCTATGTATTCATCCTACTTCTATGTAGGTGGTAACCTTGAAACGTATTTAAAAATTTTCACTTTATATTTTAGTATATTTTTTAGCATATTCGAGGTACCGGATCACCAATAGGTTTATGTAAAATCCGTTTCCCCCCGATGATCGTCTCTAATACAACTCCTTTTACATCATCAGTTACTTCACCAATAATCGCCGCGTTTTTCCCCAGAGGATGTTTTTTGATGGCGTTAAGCACTGACTCTGCGCACTCAGGTATCACTCCGAAAACGACCTTGCCTTCGTTGCCGATTTCTAAAGGGTCTATCCCCAGCATATCACATGCTGAACGAACGCCTGTAGGTATAGGGATGGTTTCTTCGTGTAGGAGTATACCGATATGGGATTTTTCACTGAACTCATTAACCGTGTTAGCAAGACCGCCACGTGTAGGATCTTTTGCTGTGATAATTCCACCGGTTGATAATGCACGGTTCATAAGCTGATTTACCGGTGCAACATCTGAGGTTATCTCCGTTTCAAAACCATATCCTTCTCTAAAGGAAAGCAAGGCGATGCCATGTTCACCGATGTTGCCAGATAAGATTATTTTGTCGCCTTTTTGGAGATTTGAATCTATCAGCCAGGGGTGTTTAATCTGACGATGTTGAGCGACAATATCCAAGTTTTGTTTCATTTGTGTGCTTCGTTTACCAATACCGCTGGTGTTAATCATGAATTCTTGTATCGCACCTTTCTCAACGACTTTGGTATCTCCAGTGACAATAGGGACCTGGGCGTTCTTTGCGGTGCCTGCCATGCTTTTGACGATGGTTTTGAACTTGTCTATGCTGAATCCTTCTTCAATGATGAATGCAGCGGATAACGCGAGTGGTTCTGCACCAAGCACGGCAATGTCGTTAATGGTTCCTGCGACCGCAAGACTTCCAAGATCTCCGCCAGGAAAAATAAGTGGTTGAACGGTATGTGAATCTGTAGAGAACACGATGTCGTCAACAACGGCTGCATCATCAAGATCTGTGAGCGATATGGTGATATTCTTTTTTTTGACGCTAAAATGTGTGAGAATATGTTTTTTAATAAGCTGGTCCATGAGCTCGCCGCCGGCTCCTTGGCCAAGTTTTATTTTTTCTGCCATAGATGTGTCTCGAAAGAGTTTTTTCTATAGTATTAGGGGCATGCATAACTTTTATTTATAGTCTCTGATTCAGTAGGTTGTTTACTATGTTTGAGGGAGTAGCGTTTACGAGTTGGCAGGATCTGGTGATTGCCGTAGTTGGTTTTTCATTTGGTTTTATGTTGTTTCCGCAGCTGCGTGATGTGATACATGGGCAGGTGTTAAATGTGTATTCCGCGGGTCTTACTGCGTTTGGGTTGTATGTGCTTGCGGGTACGTTTTTTACGTTAAGTTTATGGGTGTCTGTTGCCGCTGAAGTATTTGTTGGATCGGTGTGGCTTGCGTTGTTTGTGTTGTCAGTACGAAATAAACGGCGGTTGTTACGAAAATAAAATGTATAGTGTCGTTGGTTGAAGGAGTTCTTATTTGAGTACTGCGTTTTTTAGCAGGAGGTTACGTATGTGCGGGTCGATATGTTTGGTGATAATATCGGGATTGGTGAGCATCGCGTTTTGTAACGCAGTTTTACAGTCACATGTTCGCTGGTAGGATACCTCTGGTACGACTTTTTGAAGGATGTTTGCCATGCGTTGACTGTTTTTTTTCGCGTTTTCTATCACACCAGTTACGGATACGCTTTCTTGGTCGCTATGCCAGACGTCATAGTCGGTTACCGCCAGGATTGCACCAAGGCATAGTTCTGCTTCCCTAGCAAGTTTTGCTTCTGGGGCAAGCGTCATACCAATAACATCAGCGTTCCAACTCCGGTAAAGCTGTGATTCTGCTTTCGTAGAAAAATGTGGTCCTTCGATGCAGAGATACGTGCCGGTGTGCACGGTAACCCCTTCGTTTTCACAAGAGGTGTATAACAATTGTGAGAGTTGTGGGCAGAAGGGTTCTGCAAGTCCTACATGTGTGACAATGTTGGTGTCAAAAAACGTGGATATCCGCCGGTAGGTTCGATCAATAAACTGGTTGGCGATAACAAAATCAAGGGGTTTGATATGTTCCTGGAGACTGCCCACTGCGGCGGTGGATATGAGGTATTCGACACCGCATTCTTTCAGCGCAAAAATATTTGCTTTGTTGTTTATCAGATGCGGTGGTATCGTATGGTGCTTGCCATGTCTAGGGAGAAACGCGATAGGAGTATTATTTATGGTTCCAATAGTAATGGTGTCTGAGGGAGACCCAAATGGTGTTTCCACGGTTACATCTTGTTTCTCTTTAATGATGCCCATATTGTAGATACCACTGCCACCTATAATACCAATTTTTGTTGCCATACGTCCTCCACCCGGATATAGTATTTTATAATACGGGTAGTTTTGAATGCATACAAAAGGTTTATGTTTTTTTATTACCGTGTGAAAGTTTGTGGGGCATTAGTTGTTTTTGAGTTTTTACATACCATGTGCTCACGGTGTCAAAATTTTTATGGACATGGTACTGTTGGATAATTTACAATGCTGTAGAGCACCAAGTATAAGAATATAAATGGTGAGGCAAGAATCAGGAAGAAAGTATAAATTAAAGTTATCGTCCATTTTAAAAGACAGTGTTCCATCGGTTCACAAAGAGTCGGGCTACCAGTTCTAGTAATACAGAAAATATTTCCTGTGGGCGTAGTATCTATCATATTGAAATTCAGGTTTTTCAGTTGAGGATTTGTTCTTAACTCTGTGATTCCTGTTCGAATTTCGTTTATATCTAAGTTATACCGTTCCAATTCTTGTTTGCACTCTCGTTCAATATATTCTATCAATTTATTACTAGTTTCCTCATCCATATGCTGTATCATCTGAATAACTTGACTTAGTTTTGATTTGTTATCTCTGTTAGAAATAAATAAAACCATGTTTTTATCCTTACCAATACGCTCACTCACTACCCTTTCACTATTGTCAGGAGTAGTATATCGTTGTGTCCGCAGCCGAAATAATGGTGAATCAACAATCTCAGGATCCTTAATAGAGATATATCCAAGAACACTGTTAAAAGACGCAAACACAATCAAAATACAGGCAGCCATACTCCCTAATATAAGAACTCGTTTATCAACCATAAGCACCCACTATTATTGTTTTTTAAAGCGATTCTTCTATTTAAATATTGGCTCCTATATCTGCTCCATTGTACCGATTTTAACGCCTCTTATCAATAGCTTTATTAACAAAAGCCAAATTAAAGCAATACATTCCCCTTTCTACCAGAAGGTGACATATACCATGACTGAATCGATACGGAAAAAAATTCGTGCGATACCACACTGGCCGAAGCAAGGCATTATCTTCCGGGATATCACCACACTTATCAAAGACCCTGACGGTTTCAAAGAAACCATCGATCTTCTCTACAACCGCTATAAAGACGAACACATAGACACAGTGGTTGGTATTGAATCACGCGGCTTTATCTTCGGTGCACCCCTTGCATATTTACTCCATTGCGGATTTGTCCCTGTACGAAAACCTGGTAAACTACCAGCGGAATGTGAATCAGAAGAATACACGCTTGAATACGGTTCTGATAAAATCGAAATACATAAAGACGCGATACAAAAAAACGATCGCGTTCTCATTGTTGATGATCTTATTGCTACTGGTGGCACTGTTACTGCAGCAAAAAACCTTGTCCGAAGACTCGGTGGACACATCGTAGAATGCACGTTTATCGTTGAGCTCTCCGATCTTAAAGGACGCGATAAACTCAAAGGAGAAAAAATATACTCAATCGTAGAATTCGAAGGAGAATAAAACACTCTTTTTTAAGGACGTCTATGAAAACACTTGTTGTATGCATCGGCAACCCCGAAGGTGGTGATGATGCTATAGGCCCATACATAGCCCAAGAGTTAAGCAAAAAAACTCCTAAAAACTACACGATCATAGACTGCGGTACTGCCCCTGAAAATTATACATCACATATTAAACAGTACAACCCCGATTCGCTCATTATCATTGATGCTGTCGATATGCATCTGCCACCGGGTAGCATACGCCGGGTACCCGCCGAGAAACTTGACACTATGCATATCAGCACTCATGGTATCTCCCTGGGAGTACTCGTACAATATCTTCACCAATACATTACGGATATACAAATACTTGGTATACAACCAGAAACCATGACCGGGCCAATCACTTCCACCGTTAAACATGCAGCCGATCAGCTTATACGCGTGATAACCTCACACCAACTCAGCTCTATTCCCCTACTCACCAAAACATAACCTTCAATATGGATACTGTTTACCCAACACCTCAGTAGACGCAAGCCCTGCAATTGCTCCTTCAGCACATGCGGTAATAATCTGCCGTAGACCACCCGTGATATCACCTGCGGCATACACACCTGAAACACTGGTACGCTGCTGCCGGTCCACCACGATAAATCCTTTATCATCTAATGTGACATCTAACTGCATTGCCAGCCGATTCTGTGGTTCCTCACCAATCGACACAAACACTCCATCAACCGCAAGCTCTGATTTATCACCAGTTTTCGTATCATGAATTTTTAACGCTGAAACCAAGTCAGAGCCCAGTATTTCCTCAACATGGGTGTTAAACAGAAGCTCTACACCTTTCTCAATCGCTTCTTTTTCATACCGCTGCTCAGCACGCAGTTGATCCCGCCGGTGGATCACATATACGTCACTGGCACCCACCTGTTTTAAATAAATCGCTTCAATTAACGCCGCGTTTCCACCACCAACCACTGCCACTTTTTTTCCTTTAAAAAACATGCCATCGCAGGTGGCACAATATGAAACACCTTTACCCTGTAATCGTTTTTCACCAGGGACATCTAACTTCCGATACTCGGTACCCATACACAGAAGCACTGCTTTTACCATATAGGTTTGTTCACCTGTTTCAACAGCAAACCCTGCATTAGTTTTACTCAGCTTGGTTACCTCTTCATTAAACCGGATATCAGCATAGTTACTCGCATGTTTCTGCATTTTATCCATTAATTCATACCCCGGTATAGATTCAAAACCAGCGTAATTCTCTATATTTGGTGCGGTAATCGCCAGTCCCCCGCCACCGATTTTGTCAAACGCTACGGTGTTAATACCCGCACGACCCGCGTACACACACGCTGAATACCCTGCAGGTCCTGCACCAATCACCGCTAACTCAAAATCCATAACCCCTGCAACTCCTCTTAAAATTTCATTCTGTTTTTTTACTGCACATTATGAAAACCGTTGAATAGCTTTTCGCAGTTCAACAAACGCCTGTTCTGCTTCATCAACTTCAGTGAGCATCTCCTCAAATGGACACACTCCCGTGCCAAAACGATTAGAGACATGATCAATCAACTTATCTGTCTCACCAGGGATACCTGCTTGAATCAATACTGCTATAGCTGTTTTTGTCGCCTGCGGCGCATAAACACCTGCAACCTGGCTGTACGCACACAGTAACGCTGATGCCTTCCCTAAAATACGATCACCAATGATTTTCCCTTCTAAACTGTTACCCAATTCATCGATCAGCTCAATAAACGGGCGAACCCCCTCACCCGTTTTATGCGCAAGCACCTGTTTATTTTCCACAACCACAATCGAATACGGATACGCTTCCATCACTTCAGAAACAAACTCAAGATTCTCCCGTATCTCCTCAGACACCATGGTTTACACACCTCGCACGGCACACTCCGTAAAGTATGGACGTATATCAGCAACTATCTCATTAAGGTACTCATTATCATACGGTTGCACCCCGGTAAAGCGGTTCTCCAACAAAGACTCCATCGGTTTAAACTGCTGAATATAATACCGTTTCGCAGGTTTCAACCAGTCTGCGATCACCGTAAAATCCTGTTTATCTAACAAGGTAGGAATACATGTGGTTCGAAACTCATAACCGGGGGCACTATCCTTGATGATATCAATTGATTGTTGAATCGTAGCAATATCCACAGGAACTCCTGTGAGCGTCTCATATTTCTCCGGTGGCGCTTTAATATCCATTGCCACATAATCAACCAAACCCGCTTCAAGTAGCTGTTCTAAACGTGTTGGAAACGACCCATTGGTATCCACTTTCACTAGATAACCCAACTGTTTGATCTGCTCAATAAACTCTGTGATATCCTCATGCAATAATGGTTCACCACCAGTAATACTCACCGCATCCAGCACATCCACCCGTTTCCGTAAAAAATCAAATAATTCATCCATAGCAATCTTACCTGCGGTACCTTGCACCAGCTGTGGGTTATAACAAAACGGACACCGAAAATTACACCCCACCGTCCACACTATCGCACAGATTTTATCAGGATAATCTATCAAAGATGTTTTCTGTAGCCCCCCGAGTTTCATGTGGTAACCAAAACTTTCTTTGCAGGCATTTTAAAAATCTTCCGATCAGTAAACTCCTGTTGTTTACCACGATTCCACTGCCGCACCGGCCGAAGATACCCCACCACACGTGAATACACTTCACACTCCGTGCTCTTGTTATCAGCCTGACAGGTCGGGCAATGTACATGTTCACCAGCAATGTACCCATGATCAGGGCATACACTAAACGTAGGAGTAATCGTATAATACGGAAGCTGATAATTCTGGGCAACCTTACGCACCAGATTCTTAGTTGCCGTCGGCGACGGCGCATTCTCACCAAGAAACAAATGCAACACCGTCCCACCTGTATACTTAGTCTGCAACGTATCCTGCAGATCAAGCGCCTCAAAAATATCAGAGGTGAACCCTACGGGAAGCTGCGTCGAGTTCGTATAATACGGCTCAGCACCATTATTCGCATATTTTTCTTTATTATACGTCCGCATATCTGGATATTGTTTCTGATCAATACGCGCCAACCGATAACTTGCCCCCTCCGCAGGCGTCGCCTCGAGATTAAAGATATTACCTGTTTCCTCTTGATAATCAGCTATTTTCTCCCGCATGAAATCAAGTACTTTTTCAGCAAATGCTTTTCCTTCTTTATCCGC
>CAZRMY010000066.1:0-9991 GCA_964601295.1 uncultured Thermoplasmatales archaeon
CACTACACATGCAGATGTAATATCTGTATCAAATCTACGGATCTCAGACAAACCAACACTCAAACGCATAAAAAATACCGCATTTAACAAGATATACCGTGTAGTTTTTATAGGGGAACACGCTATCGGCAACGCAAAACTTAAAGAAGCTGCTCAGATATTACACGATACTACCATACACCAATACACTCCAACACGAGTGGCTCACAGACGAGCTGACAAACTCAGATATAAAAAAATATATACCTGTACTATCGAATCACTAGACCATAACAGAGCCACAATACAACTAGAAACCGAATCAGGTACCTACATCAAAGAGCTCATAACTGGTGACGATGGTAGAACGCAGCCGAATATAAGCGAACTATTAGCAACACCCTGTACCGTCGAATCACTCGATGTACTAGAAATTAAGGGAGAATAAGGTACTATGGTTAAACGATCAAGAGGAATACGAAGTAAAAGCCGGCATATCCTACATAAAAAACCCCGGCATCGTGGTATTAATTCAATCACCCGATCTTTACAACAGTTTGAAAAAGGTGATCGAGTCAGCATTGTTATAGATCCCATGATACACAAGGGCATGCCCCACCCGCGCTTTCAAGGCCGCACGGGTACCGTCGAAGGCATGCAAGGAAACGCCTATCTCGTCAGCATAACAACCGGTAAAAAACTCAAAACCATCATCGTAAACCCCGAGCATCTTGGGAGAGTACAATAACATGGAAACTCAATCCTATGTTTCATTAGCAAAAGCAAAAAATATACTAAAAAAAATGAGCAATGAACGAGAAGAACTATCCTACGGTCAACGTATCGCAGTAGAACATGCTGAAAAATTTGCCCGGCTCTCAATTAAAGATACAGATAACATGATAAAGGAACTAACCAAACTCGAACGCATTGAAGAAACCCATGCCTACAAAATAGCAGATATTCTACCACAAACCAAAGATGATGTCAAAGCACTCTTTGCTAAAGAACGAATCACCTTAAACGAAACAATCATACAATCAATAGTCGATATAGTAAAAAAATATTATACTATTTAAAAAAAATTTGGGAGGGAGGAACCCTTGGAGGATTATGTATACGTATTGGATTATCTACCAAAAGGGAGAGGAGACATACCCTCATTCAAACGACAGCCAATTGTATACGGCTTAGGAGAAAATCAATTTACCATACTTGAATTATTACCAAAGCCTAATACAACATTTACCATTGGGGAACGCGTCTACGTTGGCAAAGATGCCGAAAAACGAAAAAAAATCGCAAAAATCAAAGGGCGCGTACACTCTGATAACCTTACTTCCACAGCACATGGAGAAATGCCTTACGTTATCCTTGATATCGTGCACAATCAAGAAGAACGATTTATAAAGTTCTATAACACCGCATCTGCGATATCCACCCGCTACCACGTCTTAGAACTACTCCCCGGGCTAGGAAAAAAAATGATGCATGAAATCCTTGATGAACGCAAAAAGAAACTCTTTGAAAGCTTCAAAGACATGCAAGAACGAATCGATTTCCTCCGCTCACCAGATAAACTTATCGCTAAACGCGTTGAACTTGAACTAACCGACCCAGAACAAAAATACCGTATTTTCACACGAGCACCTATGTCACGTGATCGTCATTGAATCACATGCGTGCCAACAAAAATCTTGGACAACATTTTCTTACAGATACACAAATAGCGGAACGTGAAGTGAATTATGCCGATATACAAAGCAATGACACGATTCTTGAAATTGGACCTGGACATGGTATACTTACCCGCCTCATAGCTAAGCAAGCACAAAACGTCATCGCCATTGAAAAAGACCCCCGCCTTGTAGCAGAACTCACACCAACTCTCCCATCTAATGTTTCTCTCTTACAGCAAGATATATTAGAAACCGATTTCACCCAACTTCCCGTGTTTACCAAAATTGTGTCAAATCTCCCATTCAATATTTCATCACCACTCACCTTCAAAATATTGGAACATCAATTCACCCAAGCAATATTGATGTATCAAAAAGATTTCGCAGACCGTATGGCCGCTAAACCAGGAAATAGCACCTATTCACGGCTGACTGTGCATATCTACTATAAAACACAATGTAAACTCCTCGAAAACGTCCCTCGGAACGCTTTTACACCAACTCCCAAAGTTGACGCAAGCATAGTTGAACTCATTCCTCGTCAAAAACCGCCATTTGAAGTGCAAGATGAAAAATTTTTTTTACGGTTAACCCAGTTACTGTTCATGCATCGAAGAAAAAAAATCAAAAACACGCTTACCTCTTATCTGAAAAATATACCTGCTGACTTACCATATAAAGACGATCGAGTTGAAGTACTTTCTCCTAAAGAAATTGGATATTTAAGTAATATTCTTTACAACTCAGATTACAAACACACCATTGATTTCTGATAACACAATTAATTTTTATCAAAATGACAGTATGCCAGCGTAAATTTATATATAAAAACTGCTAAAGTATAACATATAAACGTACAAGTCCATACAGACACACCTCTGAGGATGATTCGCATGAATAAAAAAATAATGATAGTAGATGACGACCCAGACATACTCGTAAGCATGCGCGTACTCTTCGAACATGAAGGATACGACGTACTCACTGTCGACAGCGGCGTAGATTGCATAAACGAGCTCGAACACGGTTTCAAAGGCATCATACTCATCGACCTCATGATGCCCTTCATGGATGGCTGGGACACCATACAAGAAATCGTCAAACGAGGATTCGACCACGACGTCGTCATATCAATAATAACTGCCAAAGGAACCCTCGAACATGAAAAAATGAAAGGCGTCGAACCATACGTCAAAGACTACATCGCAAAACCCTTCGACCTCAAAGAACTCGTAGACAACGTCACCCACACCATAGAAACCGAAGACAAACTCATATAAATCCAACCCATCTAAACACAGCAAATACCCTCAGGCAAAAGAATACAGTAACTCCTGCAACCAACTAAAAACACCGACCACATCCAAGCCGATCAACACCAAGAAAAAAACAGCCAGAACCAACACTACTTTTATTGTAAACTTTATCAACTTCCACAAAATAAACACCACTGCCAGCCCAATAAGCAACACCACATACAACGGCAAATCACCCAAAAACGGAATCTCCATAGGATCAAACAATGACAATAACATCACAAAAAAACTATACACCCCTACGCCTACACTCAACATGCTTATATGTAAACCCCTCAACCCTTAAAAAACATCCTACCACCCACTACCTCAAAACACGACACACCCCATATACCATCCAAACCTTCTAAAACCTCTAATATATCTCATTTTCTTGTGTACATCAAACATCCAAAAATAAAAGAAAACACCATAGAACAACGAGCCTATCAGTTAAATATCGCTAGCTCCGCTGCCACACAAAGCACCCTCGTTGTACTACCCACCGGCATGGGAAAAACCATTATCGCATTACTGGTAATCGCAGATCAACTCAAAAAAAACACCGGAAACATTCTGTTTCTCTCACCCACCAAACCATTAGTACATCAACACGCTCAAACCCTCCGACAGTTCCTCACCATCAACAATGACAAAATCGCTGTTTTCACCGGAGAAATCACTCCTTCAAAAAGAAAACAACTCTGGGAAAACAGCACCATAATTGTATCAACACCACAAGTCATAGAAAATGATCTCATATCAAGAAAAATACACCTCCACGATACCGCGTTAATCATTTATGATGAGGCCCATCGCGCAGTAGGGAATTACTCCTACGTATACATCGCAGATATACACAATCAACACCGTTCAAACAAGCTCGTGTTAGGGATGACCGCCTCACCAGGTAACGATATCAACAAAATCTTAGAGGTTACCAAAAACCTTGATACTTCGAATATTGAGATAAGAACCAAATATGACAGAGATGTCAAACCCTATGTACATACAATGGAACTAACCTGGAAAGAAATACCGTTACCCGTGGAATACTCGCATACTATTCAACTCTTAAAAAAAGCTTTATCTAGCCGCCTTAAAACCCTCAAAGATTTACAGATACTCGAATCCTCATCCACCTCGAGCATCAATCGAAAAAAACTGTTAGAAGCCCAAAAACGCATCCAACAAACCCTTCGCTCACAAGTTAAACCTGATCGAATATGGTATACCGCAGCATCAATACAAAACGCTGCATTAAAAACCTATCACGCCCTTGAACTCCTACAAACACAAGGAGTTCCAGCATTACTAAACTACTTCCAACGCATGAACACCGAAGCCTTGTCAAAAGGGGGTAGTAAAGCCTCACGCGATCTCATGAAAGACTCCAACATCCAAGAAGCCATTGCAACTGCGAAACAGCTACGCAATCCACATCCAAAAGTACCTGAAGTCATCAAAATAATCACCAACCAATTGCACACCAAAAAAGATTCACGCATTATCATTTTTACCAATTACCGTGATACCTCCGCATATCTCGAAAACCAATTAACCCAGCTAGAGCACGCAAAGCCTATACGCTTTATCGGCCAGGCGACCAAAAATAATGACAAAGGCTTAACACAAAAAAAGCAAGCTGAAATAATTCACCAATTCAAAAAAGGAGGATACAATATCTTAATTGCCACATCAGTAGCAGAAGAAGGACTCGATATACCCTCAACAGATCTTGTAATTTTCTACGAACCTGTTCCCTCCGAAATCAGAACCATACAACGACGCGGCCGCACCGCACGAAAAATGCCCGGGAAAGTAATCATACTAATCGCAAAAGGAACACCTGATGAAGGATATTATTGGTCTGCTAAACGTAAAGAAAAACACATGCGCAGTGAGCTTGAAACACTACGATCCACCTTGAACCGACAACTCATCTCTGCCAAAGAACTTTATACCAAAAAAGTTGCAGAAAGCACCAGTCAAGAAACCTTAGAAACATTTCATCAACAAGCTGATGCCATCAAAATACTTGTGGATAACCGTGAATACCGCTCCTCAGTAGTGAAATACCTTAGCACAAAAAATACACTTATTCAACCTCAACAACTAGACACCGGCGATTATATTTTATCCTCCCGCATCGGTGTAGAACGAAAATATGTCGATGATTTCCTCTCATCATTGATAGAAGGCAAACTGTTCTTACAAATGCGTAAACTCCGAGATTCATATTCCCGGCCTATCCTTATCCTAGAAGGCGAAGGAGTACTCACTAAGCGAAACATCAGCCATACGGCCATCTTTGGGAGTATGGTATCCATAATCGTAGATTATGGCATCTCACTTATAACAACAAAAAACGCTCGAGAAACCGCGGATTTTCTCTATGTCATAGCATCCCGAGAACAAAAAAAACATCATAAGGACGTCGCAATTCGAGGTGATAAATGGTCAATGTCACTCAAAGAACATCAACAATACCTCATTGAAGGACTACCAAACATCTCAGTCGTACTGGCAAAACGACTCCTGCAACACTTTGGCAGTATTCACAACATTGTCAACGCATCAGAAGACGCTCTCTGTGAGGTCCAGGGCATCGGCAAAACCACCGCAGCAGAAATTATAAACCTTCTTCACGCAGACTATACAGCGAATTAAATATTCTACTCAAGAAGCCCCAAAATGTTTTTATCTAGGAGCGTTGTTACCCCCTGGCGTACGTGGGTGATTACAATGGCGACCAATCAAAAACTCGAACAGATATTCGATGGATTGAGTATGTTAAGCGAGGACAATTCAATACCTCGAAATATTCGACGGGGCTCCGAAGAAGTCAAACGGATGTTACTGAACGATACGGATCCTATAGATCTACGAGTCGCTAGCGCGACATCCAAATTAGATGAGCTAGCCAATGATCCAAATATTCCTCTACACGGTAGAACATTAATATGGAATATTATGAGTCGATTGGAGGAACTTGCATAACCCAAAAACGCACCACAACTTTAACCATTTTTAAAAAAACAATGCACCTAAAATTAAATAGATAAATTAAAGTACTATAAGTTCTACAAAAATAGGGGAGACAAAACTATATGATTCGCATAGGGCAAGCAGGTATACCATTATCCTGCAAAGGTAGAACCAACAAAGATGGAATAGTGTATACTAAAGAAATACTTGATTTAGATGCCATGGAGATACAATTTGTACGAGGCCTCTACGTAATGAGCGAAGAAGAATCAGAATTTATCCGTGAATATGCTAAAGAAAACAATGTCGAAATACATGTGCATGCGCCCTACTACCTTAATCTCGCTGGTGAAGATGATGAACTTCAGATGAGTTATGATAAAATCCTAAATTCAGCCGAAATGGCTTCACGTATGGGTGCTAAAACCGTGGTTATCCACCCCGGTTTTTACGGTGATGATCACCCTAAAAAAACACTTAAAAAATTATCAAAAAACCTCAAAAAACTTATCAGTCAAATGAAAAAAGAAAAATTCAATGCATCCATAGGTTTAGAAACTATGGGGAAACAAAAAGTATTTGGGTCCCTAGATGAAGTCATCGAACTATGTAAAAACGTAAAAAATACCATACCTGTTATCGATTTAGGACATATCCATGCACGGGGAAATGGCTCATTAAAAACACGTGAAGACTACGAAAAAATTTTCGAAAAACTCAAACCTTTAAAATTAAAACATTTTTTAATTCATATAACTGGTGTAATGTATGAAAACGGTAATGAGTTTTATCACCTACCAATTAAAAAAGGTGACATGCCTATTGGGCCTTTAATAGAATTGATATTAGACGAAAAATATAATGTAACACTCGTTTCAGAATCCCCCCTTCTTGAACATGACGCCATGTACATCCGTTTACAAGTTGAAAAAGCCATAATGAAACGTACTGGACAAGAAGAAGCCCATTACCGTGATGATCTCCCGAAGATATATGAAAAATAACCACCTCTTCCAGCAATCATCATCATACATCCAACGGAAAATTAAGGATATCTTAGATCAGGTTTCCGCTGAAGATGTGGTCAAACTTGACACACTTTTCTTCCAAGCAAACCGTATTTTTGTCTACGGTGCTGGCAGATCCGGTCTAGTCGCCCGAGCATTTGCCATTAGATTAGTCCACTTAGGATTTCAAACCTTTGTTATCGGCGAAACCATTGGAGCACCAGTTCGAAAAGGAGACTTGGTGTTCATCGTCTCCGGATCAGGAGAAACCATCCCGGCGGTTATGACCGCAGAAATTGCTCATAAACTAGGGGCAAAACTTATTGTAGTCACCAGCAAAAAAAACTCTCGTATCACCGAGTTCGCAGATTTAAGTATATTCCTCTCAGCGGATTGCAAGGATGCGGAACGAAAGATACTTGCTCCATTGGGAACTTTATTTGAAGCAAGCTCCTGGATTCTACTTGATAACATAGTCGCCGAACTTATGCATAAAAAAAATGAAACCGAACAATCCATGCGACAACGACACGCCACCTTGGAATAACACTATATTGTGAGTACCCTAAGAAGACACTGTAAATACTATGCTTCAAGAGCGCTATATACAGAAACAATATTAAAGAACCTCTTTATTCAATCAGGGTGTGTATAACATACCTCGAGGAACACGGGATTTCACTCCACGAGAAATGGAGAAACGATCGTATGTAGAAAATACCATGCGAACGGTATTTAAAACATATGGATACCGTGAGATTCAAACACCCGTTTTTGAAACATTAGAACTGTTCACCGCAAAATCAGGGGAAAACATAATCGACGAATTATACGCGTTCACCGATAAAGGCGGCCGTAAACTCGCACTTCGACCTGAGCTCACTGCACCGGTCATACGATTTTACACCGAGAAACTCCAAATGGAACCAAAACCTTTGAAACTCTTTTACTTTGGCAACTGCTACCGATATGACCGCCCACAAAAAGGCCGCTATCGTGAATTCATGCAAGCAGGCTGTGAACTCATTGGTGTAAATACCCCTGAAGCATATGCTGAATTAATTGCACTAGCCTACAAGCTCCTCGTGAAAACCGGTTTAAAAAACATAACCCTGCACATCGGGAATCTACAAATTCTTTCAACACTGTTTACCAAACTCGGCTTAAGCACAACCGATATCCAACATATCACTCCGCTGATCGATAAATCCCTGTATGATGACATCATTGCATTTCTAACAGATAGTAACATCCCACCAGCGCAAGCTGAAGAATTCATCACTCTGTTACAGACAACAGACACACAAAAAATAAAAGAACATATCAAAAACAATAAAAAAGCGGAACAGGAACTATCAAAACTACAACAGATAATTGACCTTTTAACTTCATCATTTAATATTCCAAACATACAACTCAAACTCGGTATCGTCCGAGGGTTAGATTACTACCAAGGAATAGTATTTGAAATTGAAGCCCCAAAGTTAGGTGCTGAAAAACAGCTCTGTGGAGGGGGTGCCTATGAACTTATTTCATTGTTCAAAGGAAGACCTACACCAACTGCTGGTTTCGCTCTTGGATTTGACCGAACGATACTCGCTTTAGAAACCGAACATTACTCATTCCCCAACGTTTCCCTACCTGTGTTCATAATACCTGTAGATAAAACTATGATACCAGAATCCCTAAAAATAGCCCAGTCTCTCAGAGACCAAAATATCTTCACAGATATAGACCTCATGCAACGAGGTGTCGGCAAAAGCCTCAAATATGCTAACACCCTCAATGCACAATACACCATCCTCATCGGCCCAGAAGAACTCGCACAAAAATCAGCAACCCTGCGCAACATGCACACTGGAGAACAACAGGTTATACCTATAACAAAACTCTTAGCTGAACCAAACACCTATATAACCTAACCTTTTCTCAGGATAGTACGATAATTATGACCAATACAATTACTCTAAATCATATAGCTATACAATCGACAAATAAACACCAAACGGAACTTTTTTTTACCAAAATCCTTAATCTCTCAAAAACTAAATCATTCAAGCTCTCCAAAACCCTATCAAAAAACATCTTCAACATTGATCAATCTATCGACGTAGATGTATACGCAAACAACCACATATCTTTTGAAGTCTTTCACACCAATATACCTAACACACCGGGCTATACTCACATCTGCCTAGAGGTACCATCAAAAAAACATCTCCAACAAAAATGTCAGCAATACAACCTGCCAACAAACACCGTTAACAGAAACGGATACACCTTATTATTCATACATGATTTCGCGGGTAATCTCTACGAAATAAAAGAAAAACCTTCACTATAGAATCCGACTATTAAATAGATATAATTAAGAGAAATCGCTGGAAACCATGCGAACAAAAACAACAACATATATTATTGATTCATCAGCTATTCTATCTGGTAGACCACTTAATTTACCTCAGAGCTCCATGTACACCACGCAAAGCGTCGCCGACGAATTTACCCCCAGTGGCCGTGATTATCAGATATTTGAACTACTAAAAGAACAGGGCCTAATCATCACTCACCCCTCTAGTAAAAGTATCAATCGCGTGAAGGCCACAGCAAAAAACACCGGAGATCTCCAAAGACTTTCAGCAACAGATATAGAACTACTCGCTTTAGCCCTTGATCTACAAACAAATAACGCTCAGGTGCAGCTCCTAACTGATGACTATTCCATCCAAAATGTCGCCCATACGCTCAAAATAAACTATATCTCTATGGCACAAAAACAGATAACAAAAAAATTTAAATGGATCTGCCGTTGTCCAGGCTGCAAGCGCTCGCTTAAAGACTACCCTAAGACATGTCCGATTTGCGGCACAGAAACCAAATTGGTTATCAAATCAAAAAAAGATATTTTATCTAAATCAAAGTGAACACTCATGAATTTCAAAGATATCAAAACAATGTTTCTAAAATTTTGGCGAAGTGATAACGACAAAATCTCGTTAATCAGGGACATTTTTGTTGCACTACTCGCCGTGTTCATCGTATT
>CAZRMY010000067.1:0-9913 GCA_964601295.1 uncultured Thermoplasmatales archaeon
ATAGCACGATTAGGTCGCTGTGGGACCATGAGTCCACGGGTGGTTTCAAATCCAGACAGCGCCATGGGTGAGAGTCGTTGTATAACAAGTTGTATGGTGTCATTTTGTATTCGGGTGAGTATTTTTTGGGTGTTGGAGAGATCCATGCGTTCCCAGATGAGTTTGTCGATAGCCTCAATGAAGATAGGTGAGTTTTCAAAGAGGGTAAACAGTTTTCGAATGCCAACGTGTTTGTAGTCAAAATCTCGTTGAAGTGCGCCGAATTTCCGGGCGACATGTATAAGCTGCCAGCGGATGAATGTGCTGTTTCTAATGATGGTTTCCATAAGATATTCGATAGAGTCTGCAGGTGTTTCTTTGAGTAGTGCGATAATACGTTGTGGGGGTATACGTCGTGGGAGTTCGAAGTGTATACGGTAGGCGTCGCTGTTGATGCCGATGCTTTCGCCGAGTGATTGTGCCAGTAGTGCAGAGAGGAGTCTGCCAATGGTTTCGTTGACTTTGGTGCCACCGCAAATGTTGAGCACCATAGTTTTATCCTCAACTTCGATAGTTATGGTATGATCATCTGGGACGGTGAAACCCTGCGTGGTTTGAGTTGTGATTTGTTTGACAAGTTTTTGTAGGTTGTTTTCTGCTACGGGGTAAATGTCAAGTGCCTGATCAGTAGTGAGTTTTCGTCGGACACTGCCGACTTCTTGAGCAATTTCAAAAGGAACGGGAAGGTCTTCGCCGGTCCATGAGGGTATCAATCCGATTTCCTTGTCTTGAGCAACGAGTATGCTGCTGTCCTCCTCTTTTTTTATAATGATCCAAGGTCTTCCTCTGAGAATGAAACGTGCTCCTTCAAATCCCTGGTTGAGTACGAAGCTTTCGTCGAGGGTACCGATTTTACGCCGGGTGCTGATGTCGATGATATTATGGGTTTTTTCATCAGGTATCATAGAGATATTTTCAAGGAAATAGGTGCGGCTGCGGGCACGTTTTTTAAGCATAGTGAGTTGTTCACGGTCATCTATCCAGATGGTACGCTGGTTTTTAAGTTGGGTGAGAATGTTTTCGTAGGTTTTCCAGCGGAGGGAATGAAACGGGTAAGATCTAAGAAGGAGGGTGTAGAGTTTTTTTGCGGGTATGTGTCCGTATTCAAGTGTGGTAGAAATGATCTGATTAGTAAGAACGGATAATGGGTTTTGCCGAACAGTAATGTGTTCAAGTTCGCCTGTGAGTGCACGTCGGGCGACAACCATGCTTTCTGCAAGATCCTCGGTAGTGGTGGCTAGGATAACTCCTTTTGATGTTTTTCCGATTTGATGGCCTGATCTGCCAATGCGTTGCAGGATACGTGTAACCATGCGCGGTGAGTTGTATTGGATGACAAAATCGGTTTCCCCTACATCAATACCAAGTTCAAGTGAAGAGGTGCAGATAAGAGCTTTAAGATCACCATGTTTGAATGCATCTTCGGCTTCAACACGGGCATATTTTGATAGTGAGCCGTGATGGACGCCGATTGGAAGCGAATCGTTAATAAGGCGAAATCGGGAAGTAAGGATTTCTGCTCCATCCCGGGTGTTAGTGAATAAGAGTGTGCGATAATGCTGTTTTATGAGGTGTCGGCAGGTACGTAGCGATGCCATGGAATGTGGGTCAACAGAGTATTTTTTCGCTGTAGTATAATCGGTTTTTGCAACCTCTGGAAGGGAAACAGTGAGATTAATGTGTTTGGTAACATCGACTTCGATGATATCTACAGGTCTGAAATCATTAGCTGTTTTGCCACCGAGAAAGCGTGCGATTTCTTTTGGCAGACCTACGGTTGCTGACAGACCTATTCTTTGGAAGCTGTGATGTTGTTGTTTGGTGTATTCCTCGAGTCGCTCGAGTGCGACAGCAAGTTGTGCGCCTCGTTCGTCGCTGGCAAGTTCGTGTACTTCATCGATGACGACCCATCGTATGGTCTGCAGGTATTTTCGGAGTCGTTTTCCTGTGAATAGTATTTGGAAGGTCTCAGGAGTAGTAATCAGCATGTCTGGTGGGGAGCGGCTTTGGCGAGCACGTTCACTCGTCGGGGTGTCACCATGTCGGACGGAGACGGTGATATTAAGAGCTTTTCCCCAGCTGATGGTGCGTTTGAGCATATCACGGTTTAGTGCTCTTAGGGGCGTAATATAAAGGATTTTGATGCCTTTCGGAGTCTTATGCGCATCGTTACTGGTTATAGATGAAAGGTAATTGTGGAATATCGGGAGAAGAGCAGATTCTGTTTTCCCTAATCCTGTGGGCGCGATAAGAAGAACGTGATTGTTTTCAAGTATGGAAGGTATGGCTTTTTCTTGTGGTTCTGTAGGTTTGTCTATATTTTTTTCTTTTAGTATCTGCTGTATCTGGGGATGTAGCTTTGAAAATACGTGTTGCATAGCTGATGTTTCAGCAATACCCTTGAGTATATAGGTTTTATTCTCCTGGTGATTTTGTGTGAGCTTGTGTAAATGAACAGTTTTTTGAAAAGAATATTTATATAGTAGATGTGTCTATAGAAATAGATATCAGGGGTATAATATGAAGAAAAAGGGTATTCCGCATTTGTTATATCTGATGTTGTCAGCACTTATTATCTGCTGTTCATGTTCTGTGCAAGCAGATCCTAACGATGATGCAAATGGTGATTTGAACGATCCACCCTCAAGTCCCTTGATTAATGGCCCTGTGCGCGGGCTAGTTGGCGAGGAATATACATACAGTTTTTATGCAACGGATCCAAACGGTGATGATATCTTTTTTATTATTGACTGGGGGGATGGAGGGGAAACCAGTATAGGACCTGTACCTTCTGGGAGTGTAGCGTATACAAACCACACGTTTTACATCATGGGAACATTTACGATCCGGGCTAAAACAGTTGATATGCATGATGCGATGAGTAACTGGGCAACGCTGGTAGTCTCGATGCCTAAGGGGTACTCTGAGTATGCATGTGAGGAATATATGTGTGAATATGCTGAGTAAATGTAATTTTTTGGTATTATTAGTGTGTCGTTACTTGGTTGATTTCTGTAATTGAAATGTTTTCTTTATAATTATTTTTTTTAGGTTAAAAAAACATTTATATAACTCTTTTTCTTTATAAATTTCGAGAAGGGAGGAAAATGAAGAAAAATACAAGCAGTAAGAAGTCAACGTTTGTCATAATTTTTTTGGTAGTATGTAGTGTAGTGTTTCCTTCAGTATGTTCAATCTCCCCTGCGAATAGGCATGACAAGCTTGAAGAGACTCAGAGTATGCCCAGCCCGATTACCAGGTATTTTATTTTTTATTATGGGAGAATTTCAAATTTAACTATAGAGGAAAATCACTGGCACTTTGAAGCAATTAATCTATGGGTTATACATTATCATAAATTTGATATCAAGAACTGGGATTTTCGAATTGGGCACCACACATCAGCTAGTTTTGGTATAGGTGGTTTTACTTTTCATGGTGTTGTCAAAGAAGATTTTATATGTGGTATTTTTAATTGAACTTGAGTAAATGAGACAAAATATGGTGATAAATTTTAAGACAAGTCCGGTGACCATCATCTTAATATTGCGGTAAAAAGAGGGGTTAAACAAAATTACTGCTGCTTAAGCAAGGAGAGCTACACATGGAAATAAAACTCGTAATCAAGATCAGTAACTGTTGTCATATACCGTCGCCATTCATCTTTTTTCTTGGCGCAAAATAATGCAGCAGCTTCTTTGCCTATTGCACGTTGTATCACCGGATCATGTTGAAAGGCTTGTAGCGCCTCCATGAGATTCAATGGTAACCGCTGTATGCCTATATCATGAAGGCGTTTTTTACTTAGATTGTAGATATTCTGCTCCACTGGCGCGCAGGTTATTTTCTTTTTGATACCAGCTAAACCAGCGTGAATAATGGTAGCCAGCATAATATACGGATTAGCCGCGGGATCCCCGTTACGCACCTCTATATCAATATCTTTTTTCTCTGCAATGCGTATAAGGCAACTCCGGTTGTGTTGTGCCCACGCAACGTAAATCGGTGCCTCAAAATCAGGTATCAACCGTTTATATGAGTTAATTGTCGGGTTAGCAAATAGTGCCATACCACGAGCATGGTCTAACACGCCGCCGATGAAATATCGTGCGGTCTGACTTAAGGTATATTGTTCATCTGCATCATAGAAAATATTCCGCCCGTTTTTATACAACGCAACATGCATATGCATACCGTTACCAGCATCATCAGAATATGGTTTAGGCATGAACGTTACTTGCAGATCCTGCCTCCGTGCGATCTCACGGGTAAGATATTTAAAATAAATACAGAAATCTGCCGCATCCATTGCCTGAAGACGGGTTATTTCTAATTCATGTTGAAAACGAGCGGTTTCATGATGATGATACTTCACTTGATACCCACTCTGTTCAAGATATTCAGCAACAGTACGGCGAAAGGCTTTACCATTGTCTAATGACGGTGGAGCAAAATACCCTTTCTTCTCAGGAATCTCATACCCATCAATTCGGTGCGGATCAAGGAGAAAAAACTCCATCTCTGGTGACACTAGAACACTGTTAAAACCCTGCGTTTTCGCAGCATCTAAAGCCCGTTGTAAAATATATCGTGGATCAGCAGCAAATGGTTTCCTATCAGCTGTAAACACGGTACACCAAATTCGTGCTTCACACTTCTCATGCGGTAACACTAGAAAGGTGTTGGGATCTGGATAGGCAATCATATCAGATTTCTCAACTGGGGAAAAACCGACAGACGAGCCATCAAAACCAAATCCATTTTGTATAATATTATCTTCAAGAAATCTTTTCACAGGAAAATGCAGTACCCGCAGACGACCAAATAAATCAACGACATGTGCTTGAATCCATTGAATCTTTTTTTGTTTCACTATGCGGGAGATATCTGAGGTACTCATAGCCTGCTAGATAGAACACTCTGCTATATATTATTTATGCTCATAATAAAAATGATAGGTAACCCCAAAAGGTAACAAACTGTAAAAATTATTTTTTAAGTGTCAGATATATCTCCATTGACGACACATTGGAGTCTTTACCTTCATTGTTGGTTATCGACTCAGTACCAATTATAATATCTTTTACTTTTGCCTCTGTTAAAAAACGATTCCGAACGATTTCTGCAGTATCTACCGCACGGCTAATCGCATTACCACGTGCTTTGAGCACAACGTCATTATATTCCCCTGAGTTCAAAATCGCTAACACCACAGGTACATAACTCATCGGGGGTTTATTCCCTACATAAATAACATTGTCATCTTCTTTCTTTTTCTCAGATGTCTTTTCTTCTGCCATGCCTACCTCACCCATTAGTCCTTTCCAAAACCTAGATATGAAAAGGAAGCAATATTATATACTGCTCTCAATAAGTTCATATTTTATAAGATTTGTGAAAAAAACATGAAAACAGTATGCAGTTAGCCATAGTATTGTGAAGTTTCTTTAGTATCATCCTTTTTTTCATGTGGTTTGGCATCAATGATATCTATAGCAAGTATCGCGTGTAAAGGAACAATACGCGTACGGCCTGACCAGTCTCCATGGAAATCACTTAGCTCCATGATTAGACCGATTTCATCGACACCAAGATTGGAGTATCCACGGAACGTTCCTTCGGTTTCCAAGCTGGATTCTCTTCCACCAATTGATATAATACGATATTCGGATCCTTCTGTTAGCTGAACGTCATTCTTCTTACTCATTTTTTGTCCTTCCTCTGTTTTTCTAATAACTGTTGCAGATGATCAACGGTTTTACCGTAATTCTCAACTGCTACTTTAATGTGAGCCTCCACAAAACTCCATGCTTTCTCCAGACTGCCGTACCGCAGTCGGTATGCTTTTTTATTCTGCTTGGAGACTTCATCAAAGACCTGTATCTCCTCCAATATATCAAAACCCTTTAGCTTATTCAGGTGTCGATAGACTGTTGGTTTTGAAGTTTTTAGCTGCTGTGAAATCTCTTCTACGTACCATGCTTTAGAGGGATGTTTAAGAAAAAAATCTGAAAATAATTTATAGGGGATTTTTGGGTCTGAACCTTTTGAGAGATACCCGATTTGTTCGAAAAATTTTTTTGCGGCAACATCAAAATCATCCTCGCCCACCAATGGCGTGTTACTGACAATTTGCATTTCAAAAGCCATACATTATTCACCATCCACCAGCCAGTAATATCAAAGATAACATTTAAGCTTAACTAAAAAAAGAAGAAAAAATAAAAATTAAACGCCTTGTCATTATTTCTTATACAATAGGGAGATACCGATCTACTTCCCAAGGAGTAATTTGCATACGGTACTGCTCCCATTCCTGAGATTTCACATGTAGGAAGTTCTTAAAAATATGCTCACCTAGTGTTTCACGTACCAAACTACTTTTTGACATCAAATTTAATGCATGTCCTAAACTTTCTGGAAGCTGATCAATACCATATTTCTCTCGTTCTCGCCTTGATAACGAATAAATATTCTTCTCCACTGGATCAGGTGGGATGCTTTTCTCTTCTATACCTTTTAGTCCTGCAGCAAGCATTACCGCGAACTGTATATACGGGTTACCTGACAAATCAGGGTTACGTAGTTCACAACGGGTGCTTTTACCCCGCTTTGATGGGATGCGGATAAGCGAGCTGCGATTACGGTTTGCCCAAGAGATATAAGTTGGTGCCTCAAAACCAGGTACCAATCGTTTGTAGGAGTTTACCGTCGGATTCAAAACCACGCAAATCTCTTTGATATACTGCAACAACCCACCAATAAAATAATATGCTGTTTTACTCAACTGATGCTTATCTTGTGGATCATAAAATGCGTTTGTTCCCTTTTTGGTAAACAATGACTGATGCGTATGCATACCCGACCCATTCACTCCATACAGGGGTTTGGGCATAAATGAGGCATGCAACAAATGCTTTGTAGCAATAACCTTGGTTACATATTTTAAACTCAATACACGCTCCGCGGTGGCAACAGCAGTATCATATCGAAAGTTAATCTCATGTTGCCCATCTGCCACCTCATGATGTGAAGTGTATGTATGAATGCCAAGTTCCTCCAAGGCTAATGAAATATCTGCTCGTACACCCTCTGCTAAATCACGATGCGATAAATCAAAATACCCGGCAGCATCATTTGGAATCAATGTTGACTCAAGACCATCTTTTTTAAAAAGAAAAAACTCACACTCTGGGCCGGTATTATAAATAAAACCCATCTCATGAGCCTTATGTACCATCTTCTCCAGAACGTATTTTGAATCACCCAGAAACCGCCGACCATTTGGCTCATAAATATCGCAGTTCATCCGTGCAGTTTTCCGCTGTTCAATAGATTCTGGGAGCACCACAAAACTTTTAGGATCTGGCTTTGCAATTTTATCTGATTCCTCTATCGTTGCATATCCCGCAATTGAAGATCCATCAAAGGGGATACCTTCTTCAAGTGCTTCCTCAATCCGCGACGCTGGAATAACAATATTCTTAGGAATACCCAGAATATCAACAAACTGTAAACGAATAAACAATACTTTTTGTTTCTTACATATTTCAATTACATCATGCACTGTGTTAACCTCAAAATTCATAGATACACCTCCATGAAAAACGAACTCAAGGGCCTCCTACTCAACATGGAATATATCAGGAATCTTAAAAACATTTCCAAAAAAAGAGAAGCATGTTGTTCCGAATCTATTTATACAACATGAGTTTTTCACCCCATCATCCATGAAATCATACGATATCGCCATAATCGGCGGTGGAGTAATCGGCTCTGCTATTGCCCACAAACTCGCACATTACAAGGTATCAATAGCCGTATTCGAGAAAGGAAGCGATGTTGCATCAGCCGCAAGTAAAGCAAACAGCGGAGTAATACATAGTGGGATCAACTCAACCCCAGGTTCACTCAAAGCGCAATTTTGTGTCCAAGGAAACACAATGATGAACCAGTTGTCACAGGAGCTTAATTTCTCAGTAAAATGGGTAGGAAAATATGTTATAGCACAAAACACAAAAGAGGAAAAAGAACTTGATTATTTGCTGAAAGTCGGACAGCAAAACAATGTGCCTGATCTGTCTATAGTAGATGCACAAGAAGTACTCAAAAAAGAACCTCATATCAGATGTCAGTCAGCTCTTTGGGTTCCTACAGCTGGCATTCTTCTCCCGTATGAATTTACCATTGCTTTAGCAGAAAACGCAGCAGAAAACACTGTCCAGTTTCATCTGGAAGCCCCGGTAACTAATCTGTCAAAAACAAATAATGGATTTGTAGTACATACCCCAAAAGGAAAATATCAGGCATCTGTTGTGATAAATGCTGCTGGAGTTCACTGTAGAGACATCGTCGCTATGGTTGAAGAACCTGACTTCAATGTATACCCATGTAGAGGAGAATATCTTGTATTGGATAAAAATTATGCATCTTTAATAAGTTCAATGATTTATCCAGTGCCAAACAAGGAAATCAGTGTTCTGGGCATACACATAACGCCCACCATAGAAGGAAACATTCTTATAGGGCCAAGTGCCGAATTCATCGAACAAGTTGATGATACTCAGACCACCCGTTCAACAATGGATCTACTTATCCAACAAGCACGAACTATTATACCTCATTTCCCGCAGAAAGCCGTTATAAACGCGTATGCGGGGATACGATGCAAAATTGCTTCTGCCAGTCAAGGTGGGAGATCTGATTATCGAATTGAAGAAAGTAAAAACACACCAGGTTTGATTAATCTTATAGGCATCGAATCACCTGGAATTACTGCAGCACCCGCGATTGCTGAACGAGTAAAAGACCTTATTGCAGATCATTTTCATCTTAAAAGAAAGTCCTCTTTTAAAAATCGACAGTATACTTACGAACGCTTCAGCGAGATGCCCTTGCAGGAACAGAAAAAAAGAATTCAACAAGACCCCCAATGGGGTCGTATTATCTGCCGGTGTGAACATGTTACAGAAGCAGAAGTACTCAAAGCACTCAATAACCCCTTAGGGGCACAGACACTTGCGGCGGTTAAATACCGCTGCCGTGCATGCATGGGACGGTGTCAAGGTGGATTCTGTACGCAGCATATCATCCGACTCATGGAACAGTATAAAAATATCTCAATTACAGATATGAAACTAAAATCACCTCACTCTCATTTATTCACCAATAGAACACGGGAGGTAAATGAAGATTAAACAGCACGTTGACGTCGCGGTGATTGGTGGCGGTCCCGCAGGGTTAGCAGCGGCTATTTCAGCTAAACAAAGCGGTGCAACAAATGTGCTAATCATTGAACGAAATAGCTGGTTAGGTGGTATCCTCCCTCAGTGTATTCACGATGGCTTCGGCGTAGAAGAACTTGGGAATTCATTAACTGGTCCTGAATATGCGGAAACTTACAGCGAGGAGGCAAAAAAACTCGGTATTCCATGTATGACTGAAACCATGGTGTTACAAATACAACCAAACCATGCTATACACGCGGTAAACAAAAGCGGTATCCATCGTATACAGGCAAACGCGATTGTACTGGCAATGGGATGCCGTGAGAAAACCCGGTGGCATGCACTCTTACCGGGCACACGACCAAGTGGCATTTACACTGCAGGAGTCGCACAGGCATTGATCAATCTGTATAACATTATCCCAGGAAAAAATATTGTGATACTTGGTTCGGGTGATGTCGGGCTTATTATGGCACGGCGGCTGAAATTCGAAGGGTCAAATGTATTAGGTGTTATTGAAATACTCCCATATGCAAGTGGATTGCCCCGTAATGTTGTTCAATGCTTAGACGACTATGACATCCCCTTGTATTTAAATCACACCGTTACCTGTGTGCATGGTAAAGAACGGCTCACCGGGGTTACTA
>CAZRMY010000068.1:0-9865 GCA_964601295.1 uncultured Thermoplasmatales archaeon
GATATAAATCTTATTTGGAAATTTTCGAATTAGGTTAATCTAATTATGGTTTAGAAAAAAGTATAAATAAATTTGTTATATTTAATATAATGTATTAAATATAATCTTTAGTATGGGGAAATTATCGACAATTTTTATGAGGAAATCTAGTAATTTTGTTGGAAATATACGATTGTATGATGTTGCTATGGATATTTCGGCTTCGATATAATCTTCAGGGTCTTCTGTATTGCTTATTATAATTGTTCCGTTGTATTCAGTGTTTTTTTCATCCGGAATCTCTATGCTTACCTCGATGGTTAAGGGACTGTCTTCAGGTGTTAGATCTTCTCCATTATTAGGGGAGAAGGTCCATGAACCCCAGCTAGGGTATTCTGTAACTTCCCAATCTAGTAATGATTGGGGATCACCAGCATTTTCAATGCGTATGTCTCCTTTTAAGGTGCTGCCTGGTTTAACATCGTTAGCTGAGAGATTTACTGCTACCAGTTCAAGGTCAGGGATCGTTTCAACAAAAATCGCTGAAATCTGCATGTCTTTTGATACAATAAATTGTAAGGGGTTTTCCTCACTGTTTATATCGCCGGTCCATTTTTTGAACAGCCATCCCTCTGATGAGTCTATAGCGGTGAGCTCAATGCTAGTTCCACCGGGGACAGTGTCGTCTGGGATACCTGTTATGCTGCCGGAGCCGATGATTGTAACGTTGATGGTGTAGAGTGGTTCTGTGGTAAATGACCAAATTGGGGTTATTGGTGTGGGAAAGCCCCCGTCTGATGGGATAATCTGCCAGTAATAGGTGGTGTCATAATTAAGTGTCCCAGGGTTGTATGTTTCCATGTCTGTGCTAGTCATATATGGCGGAGGGTTTGTTTCGCCGAAATATACTGCATAGACTAAAGCGTCTCCATCTGGGTCTCCACCAATCCAGGATAAGTTGGTGTTTATTGATATGTTAGTCGCCCCGTCTGTGGGTATAGGACAGGTTGGAATGTATGGTGGTGAATTTTTTTTGTCTTTTGTGGTGAAACTCCAGATTTTACTGGCTATTTCGTTTTGATTGTTATCTGTTGCTAGTATTTGCCAGTAATGGGTGGTGTTAAATGCAAGTGCTCTATCAAGAAGAAATGTTATTTGCTGTTGGGTTGCTGGATATGGTGAGGTGAATGCGATGGGGTCCACATGGTGTATGTCTGTACCGAGACATATGGTGTAGATGACGGTATCGTCTGGGTCTGGATCGCCGCTTGTCCAACTGAATCGGACGTTTATTCCAACATCTGTTGCTCCATCCTCGGGTATGGGATGGCTTGGTTCATATGGTGGGTTGTTAGTGATTTGGTGTGTACTTTGTATTGTGGGGATAAGACTTGCGCTGATAATTATTATTATGCTTATTATTTGGGTGAGAGTGGTAATGTTTTTTTTCATTATGGCGTTCCCCAATATAATATATGAATAATAGTATATAAATATTACATATAAAAATTATGTTTTTGGGTTAACCGCCAACGTGTTGGTGTTAAAATATTTTTAACACGGTGACATCTGCGGTATCATAATTTCCAGCAGAGTCATATGCTATAATCTGAATTACATGCAGCGCAAAGGAGGGATCATACCATAGCCACTTGTACGGTGCTGCCGTGAATTCTGCGGTTAACTTTCCATCGATATACAGTTCTACCGTGGTTATATTTGTTAGCTCATCAACAGCTGTTGCCTGTATTTCTAAATCACCAATTGCAATGGGCATTGGGAAAACACGTTGGATGATTGGGTCATCAAAGAGATAAATTATGCCCTCTTGTGGTTTGATTATTTCAATGAGAGGTGGCGTGCCATCCACCGTGAAACTATATGGTGTTGACCAATTACTGATATAACCAAAGGCATCTTTGAGTTGCACCGTTATTTCATAGATTCCTTCTTTGTTCCATATATGTGTGAGAGGGATAGTTTGTCCCGCATCGTAGGGGCCTAACCACCCAGAGGTTGTTCCATCTCCCCAGTTGCAGAAGACGTAAACGTGATCGTTTTCAGGATCATTGGTATTCGATAGAGTATACGTTATTTCTTCACTGGTGTCACCATAGATTGGTCCTGATAGTACCGGTGTCTCCGGTGCGGTGTTTATACGTGACGTGAACTGATAGAGAGGGCTTGTTGCGTACCCGTCAAATCCATCATACGCATGAATCTGCCAATAGTATGTTGTGTTAAATTCAATATCTGGAGTGAAGCGTTGTTGTTGTATATTATTTGCAGCTAAAGCTGGAGGATTGGTTGATCCGCAATACACATCATATGTTAACATATGATTTTCAGGGTCTGAACAGTTCCAACTCAGAGTTATCGGTAGGGCAAGATTCTTTGAATTATTCACTGGCAAGAGATTGTAGGGTGTTACCGGGGGTTGATTAGCAACAGTGGTGAAAGTATACAGCGGACTTACGGTTTCAGCGTGGTATTGATCCTTAGCATGTATCTGCCAATAATAGGTGTTGTGATATTGAAGTTGGGATGTACTGTAATTTATGGTCGGGGTGGTTGCAGGATACGGTCCAATAGTATCAAGTAATGGTGGGTTTTCTGTTTCTCCAAAATAGAGCGTATAGGTGATTAAATCACAGGCGCTGCTATCACCACCATGCCATGATAATACGGGATATATTGAAACATTATGTGCGTTGTTCACCGGATTGGGAAAGAAATTTTTAAAAGGTGGTTTATTAGTGACATTCACTTTTTTCTGTTGTGACCATGAACTGTTTTTACCATGTTCATCATATGCTTGGACGCTAATATTGTACAGTCCAGGTTGTTGAAATGTATGGGTAATTGAGCAGGGTTCATCTGAGGAATAATTGTTCGTATATTCTACTGGTGTGCCGTCATCCCAATCCCACGCGTATGTTAAATTGTCATTGTCAATATCTTGTGATACAGTATGGTACATGAGTTCGATACATTGTGAACCGCTGGATGGACCGGAGGGAGTTAATGGTATATTCGGGGCGTTATTGGTCGTGGTAGTAAAAGACCACACCGGGCTCTCGCTGCTTAATTCTTCACTGTCATATGCTATTATTTTCCAATAATATTTTGTGTTAATTTGAAGTTGGAAGTGAATATCAAATGTTATATTTATTTCAGATGCAGGATAGGGCGCGGTTAAAGCAATTACATCAAGCATATGCTGGTTAGTTCCCAGGTACACATTATAGAGCACAACATCATTGGAATCGGGGTCACCACCATTCCACTGTAAAAAAGTGTCAGATCTGATATCTATTTCACCGTGTCGTGGTAACGGATTATTAGGTACATACGGTGGATTTCCCAGGGGCGATGTTGCATCTACTCGAGTAGTTACTGATGTAGAAAAACTGCCTAAGCTGATAATAATGATGCAGATAAGGCAGAGGCGCATTTTTGACGATCGTATAAAGCTCATGTGTACCTCGTGTTATATAAATATAAATTAGCTATTATATAAACCTTTATTACATTATTTATAAAATTATAATAGCGAGTACACCAGTGTTGTTTACTGTGCATAGCCACCAATCTGTAATGAAGGATCACCAAGTAACACCCACTGCTGTACGGTTTTACAGTCGATTTTATCGCTCATAGCAGGATACACAGACAGATAGTTTTCAATTGCCGCACCCCAGGTATCACCCAACACGGTGATACCATCAACCCCATATGCTTTGAAAAACTGTGTCTCTAAATAACCTCCGAGTGCTTCAATACAATCTGGTTCGTCTTCACCATCGCCATCAAGATCACCACTGTTTCCTACGGTACCATAGCCTAACCCGGTGTTCCCCAGTGTCGCGATCGCCCCACCGTTAATATTACGTGCGAGCAACCAGCTAAAACTCTCCGGACAAGGTCCATACACCCACGGTGTACCAAACAAAAAACCAAGCGCAGTAACATTAAACTGACTGTTATGGCAGCCACCGATCACACACACCGGGTATTTACCTTTGTTTCTAAAAAACGGCATGTTATAATACCATAACCCTTTGGCACGATCACTTTCAAAATCTTCACACCAATACGTATTCCATCGTTCAGGACTCCCGTGTCCTGCAAAGGATAAAAACCCGCATCCCTGTGAAACTGTTTTAATAATATCCCGTGGTACCGGTACAAGTCCATCGCTCTCCCGGTTGGAACACCAGATTTTCACTGGTTCAAAACCGCTCATATAGTCTAACTGTTTCTGTGTTTCAACCTCGCCTTCATAATAGTTCGTCGTCGACACATCATCAAAGGTATCACCGCCAATTACTACCATTGTGTTAAACCATTCTTCATCATATGTAGAAGTCTCATAGGTGATAATTTTGTTCACCATAATGTTTACTTCAAACTTGTTTCTGCAGGCAAGACGACCAATATACACATCAGGCCACATGTCTATAACATCTTTTTCACCAAACATCTTCCAGAATGCAAAAATATTGTCTTCGTTAGAATCCCAGGTATCAAAAACGGTTTCATTGTCCTCGATTTTGTAGATATCTGCATAATATAAATCACTTATGTACCCGGGATCTTGTACGCCGCCGCCGTCATAAAGATTGGTATAACGTACGGGTAACAGCCATCCATTGGTACCTTGGTTGGCATCATCACGCGGGTCTGCATGAATAATGGATTTCATACCGCCTACGAGTAATACATAAGATATATTCCATGTTTCCAATGCATCCTTGATAAAATATTTAATCTGCTCAGGTTTATCCCTCCCCTGGTATTCAGCATAGATATCTTCTGTTGTTTTTACCGTTGTCTCTACACCATATTGATTTTTATGGTCTACAAGTGGTTGTAACTGTTCCTGAAATTCTTCAGGGGTTATGATAACCATATCATATGTTTCGTCATAACTGCTGGGTTTTTCCTGAGGTGGATGATACTGTATGGTCATTTTTACTTGGTCGTAACTAGATAGAAGGTTTAACGCTGGGGCGTATTGTACGAAATTACAGGTTATTGTCACAAATAACATGCGTTGAGAGTTATGACGACCGACACCTAATGAATATGAGTAGGGTTCCGTGGGATACATTTCAGAGGAGCTATATGCACTTTGATCCTCCTGGTAGAGTTCTTCATCTGCCACGTTTTTTTGGATGAGTGGTTGTGGTTGTGATGCGGGCATAATTTTATATGACAGACTCCGAGTTGTTTTACCAAAGAGCTGCACATCGATTGAATCAATCCTGCTATTAAATGGCAGCATAAAGGTTTCTTGATATGCAGGTAGTTGGGGTTTACCTGGTTGCTTTACCCATGAGTTTGCGTTGTCAACGGTTAAGAGCATGTATAAATCTTGGATGTGTGCTTGTGGTTGTGAAAACATCACGTTTTTCTCAAGCGTGGTGTGGGTGGTTTCATCATGTGATACTAGCATTGCTCCGGCACTGCCGACAAGGAGATTTAAGGCTACAAAAATTAGCATATATTTATACATAATATTACCCCTTGAGGAAATATTATAGAGGTGATATATTTAAATATATCGCTGTATTTTAAACGAAACAATGCACCTGTCTGTTATCAGTGTTTTTTATGATTGTATTCAGCTAGTTTCTTTGATGCTAATTTACTTGAGAGTATAAAATAGGCGTATACGATGAGGAGTTCTATACCAAAGATGGAGAGGAAATGGGCAAAGGTGATCACGATTTTTGTGGGTTGCAGACCATAGTTTAGGGTGAGTGATCCAAGAAAGGGTATGAACATACCGATAATGACTATGGATAATAAAATTGCGAGATCTCTGTGTTTGCCCATGGAGTCATTCCTTTGCTGTTTTTTTTTATACTGGTTTTTTTTTGTTGGTTTATTTTCCACTGAACCGTGGTTTTCGTTTTTCGAGGAAGGCGTTCATCCCTTCTGTTTGGTCTGTTGTGGAGAACCCCGAGGAGAAGTAGCTTATTTCAAGTTGGCATGCGGATGGTAGGTCGAGATTATATCCGGTGTTTACTAGTTCTTTGATAAACTGGGTTTGTATTGGTGATTTTGCGGCGATTTTTTCTGCTAGTTTTTGTGTGTAAGCGGTGAGTTCGGTGTCATCGATGACTTGGTTGATGAGCCCTAGTTGATATGCCTGTTCTGCGGTGAGGTTGTCACCGGTGAGTAGGAGTTCTTTGGCTTTGTTGCGTCCAACGAGTCTGGGGAGACGTTGTGTTCCGCCAAACCCGGGTGATATACCGAGGTTTATTTCGGGTTGGCCAAGTTTTGCGCTTTTTGCTGCTATGGTGATATCACAAGCCATGAGGGTTTCGCAGCCGCCACCGAGGGCATACCCGTTTATCATGGCGATGTAGATGTTTTTTGAGTGTTCTATTTGTTGTAGGAGATGATGTCCTGTTGTAGCAAACTGTTTTGCTTCAAGGACGCTCATGTTTTTCATTTCTTTGATATCAGCACCGGCGATGAAGGCTTTTCCCTCTCCTGTGAGGATAACAACGTGTATGTTTTGGTCTTGTTCCAGTGTGGTGACAGCTTCGGTTAATTCGCGGATAGTTACCATGTTTAAGGCGTTAAGTGCTTGTGGTCGATTTATGGTGAGTGTAGCAACTGCGTTTTGTTTGGTGAGTTTTATATTTTTGTATGCCATTGTTTTGGTCACCTCATTTGTTGTAGTCATAAAACCCCCGGCCAGTTTTACGTCCCAGAAAGCCGGCTTGCACCATCTTTTTTAATAGTGGACATGGCCGGTATTTTGAATCATGAAATCCTTCGTAGAGTACCATCATGATATCTAGGCAGACATCTAGGCCGATAAGATCTGCTAACGCGAGTGGTCCCATGGGATGGTTCATCCCTAGTTTCATGACATTATCAATAGCCTCAGGGGTACCAATGCCTTCTTGGAGGCAGAATACTGCTTCGTTGATCATGGGAATGAGGACACGGTTTGATACAAAACCGGGGCCATCGTTGACTTCTACGGGTATTTTCCCCATTTGCTCTGCTAGTTCTGTGATCGTCTTGGTTGTGTCATCAGAGGTTTTCAACCCACGGATCACCTCAACAAGTTTCATGAGGGGAACCGGGTTCATGAAATGCATACCGATAAATTGTTCTGGGCGTGTGGTTACTGATGCGAGATCTGTTATAGGTATTGTAGAGGTATTTGACGCAAATAGGGTGTCTTTTTTACAGATGTTGTCAAGTTCTTTGAACAGGTCTTTTTTGACGGTGATATTTTCAAAGATTGCTTCAATAACTAAGTCTGCATTTTTGAGGTCTACCAGCTTTGTGGTGCCTGATATTCGTTGTTGAATCTTTTTTTTGTCATCAAGGGTGATTTTGTTTTTTTCCACGCTTTTACTTAGGAATTTTTCTATTCTGTTTAGTCCTTTATCTACAAATTCTTGTTTGATGTCTCTGAGGATGACGGTAAAACCTGTTTGAGCTGCGACTAGGGCGATTCCGTGCCCCATTTGACCAGCGCCAATTACGGCGATTGTATGTATTTTTTTAACCATTTTTTTCTTCACCTTTTTTTTTTAGCGTTCAACAATCATGTTAACCGCGTTGCCGCCACCAAGACAAATGGTTGCGAGCCCACGGTGTTTTTTGTATCGTTTCATTGCATGTAGCAGTGTGACGAGGATTCGTGATCCACTGCTGCCAATTGGGTGTCCAAGGGCGACTGCGCCACCATGGACATTAAATTTTTCTTTGGGTATGTCAAGTGCTTTCATAACTGATACTGATGCGGAGGCAAATGCTTCGTTATGTTCTATGAGATCTATGTCATCGATGGTATACTTGGTTTTTTCTAGCAGTTGTTTAACGCCGGGGACAGGTGCTTCCATGACGTACTTGGGTTCGACTCCGCTGGTTCCATAATCAACGATTTTTCCAAGTGGTGTTAAACCGTGTTTATCCGCTGTTTTTTTATTCATGACGACGACCGCGGATGCGCCATCGGTTATTTGAGATGCGTTTCCCGCGGTAACCACGCCGTCTTGTTTGAAGAAGGGTTTGAGTTTGGCGAGTTTTTCGAGTGATATTTCTGCTCGTATGCCTTCATCTTTATCAAAGGTGATAGGGTCAGCTTTTCTCTGTGGGACGTGCACGGGGACGATTTCGTCTTTAAAAAGACCTTTTTTGGTGGCGTTTGCTGCTTTTTTGTGACTATGATAGGCGAATTCATCGATTTCCTCTCGGGTTAACTTGTATTTTTCAGCGATGACTTCACCGGTGTTACCCATATGATAATCATTGTATACATCCCATAATCCATCGTGTACCATGGCGTCAATGATTTTTCCGTCGAACATTCGGTAGCCGAAACGTGCTTTATCTAGGATGTAGGGGCAGTTGGTCATGCTTTCCATGCCACCGGCTACAATGATATCTGCGTCGCCGCATTTTATTGCCTGAGCTGCGAGAACTACTGCTTTTAGGGATGATCCACAGACTTTATCTACATGGAGACTGCCGACGGTGTAGGGTATAGTAGCGTGTATAGCTGCTTGCCGGGCGACATTTTGCCCTAAGCCTGCTGATACGACGTTTCCCATGATTACTTCTTGGACATCGTTGGGTTTTATCTGCGCTTGTTTCACTGCTTCTTTGATGGCAATGCCACCAAGTTGTGGAGCAGAAAAATTTTTGAGTCCTCCAGCAAATTTGCCTTGTGCTGTTCGTACACCTGAAACTATTACAACCTCATTCATACCTGTTTTACCTCCACCCATTAGCGAATCTTATTACGGGGTTGCGCCCTGCAATGACATGAATATTTAAATTATTTTTCCAAAAAAGTATATCCTTTTCGAAAGTGGTTTATTTATGCGGGTACCAGTGATGTTTACCCTGTATGTGTTCCCTTGTGAGGCGTTTATAGGTGTCTGCGTTTTCTTGTATCGATTTTACATAGGTTTTGTCTTGTTTCACGATTTTGCCGGGGACGCCAAGGACTAGGCTATGTGGGGGTACCTCCATTCCGCTGGTGACTAATGCGTTTGCTCCGATTATTGAGCCGGTGCCAATATGGGCGCCATTAAGAATGGTTGCGTTGATACCGATGAGGCAGGTGTCTTCAATTGTCCCTCCGTGGACCATGGCTTGATGTCCGATTGATACATCTTTTCCTATGTGCACAGGGTTATCGCTGTTGACGTGGATGACACAGCAATCTTGAATGTTTGAGCCATCCTCGATTGTGATTGTGTTTTGGTCACCGCGGATGACTGCGTTGGGATAGACACCGCAGTGTTTACCTAAGGTTACATCACCGATGATGACCGCTGTTTTTGCTATATAGCAGGTAGGATCAATGTTCATGGCCGTTCTAATCTCCTTAACTGTTGATAGGGTGAATTAAAAAAGTTTTCTTATAGTTTTTGTGATAAATAAAAAAAAGAAAAAGGGAATTAAAATATCGTTCCTTCAAACCAGCCATAGTTTGTCATAGTTGCCCAGGTTCCAATCATTGTATTGTTGACAATGAAATATCCGCCTATGAAATCTACGAAATCTTCATTATCCACTATGTAACCAGATAGTGTTGCCATGGTTTGGTTTATTTCCAGATGGATAAAATATGCGGTACTCTGGTTATAATACGATATTTTACCAGTTAACAGATTATTCTGAAAAGGATTTTGCAATAGTTTGAATTCACCTTCGATGGGACCAATACGTTCAAATCCCCATACACCAAGGATAGAACCTGGTTTGATTGATTGTCTTTGCGTTGGATTGGCTACTGATTTTTCCGAGCTATCTATTTGATAGATTTGTTGTTGTAACTGAGCAGAGGTTGAAATCACTGTTAACGTAATGATGAGTAGTGTTACTACTATAGTCAATAGTT
>CAZRMY010000069.1:0-9790 GCA_964601295.1 uncultured Thermoplasmatales archaeon
TTGTGCAATAAACAAAAGGAGGGATGGGTTACTTAATTCTTATCTTGACAGTATCGTGTAATGCTTTGCAAAAGATTATTTAGAAATATTTATTAAATACTTTTTTTCTATCCAACTTTTAAGAGGATTTTGATTATGGGACGTAACACAGTTTTTATAAAAAAAGGCGACGAGGATAAAAAAATACAACGAACTGGTAAATTATATAGAATGATGGTGAAATCTGATACAATGGAGGCTATCATAGCTGAACTTGAGCCACATGTTGAATCTCGCTGGTATAAACACGGCGGGGAAGAAATTCATCTGATGCTCTCAGGGAAAATGGAATACACAGTGGATGACCACAGTTACATTATGACTGAAGGAGACACGTTATGGCATCCATCAACACTGAAACATCGAGCAAAAAATTTGGGGGACGAAAAAGCAGTATATCTCACCGTAGGTACTCCACCAACATTTATGTAAATCAGATACTTACAGACAGCGGATGCAGTGTGTAAAGGTTGGATGTAAATGGGAAATCAAGAAATTGAAAATGGGATTGTCGCGTTAATTAGAAAAGCTGAAACAGAACTTCCGCAGGATGTAATCACAGCCATCAGTGAAGCTGCTGAGAATGAGCAAGGTATTGCTCGAACACAGCTAGAGACTATTTTAAAAAATATTGCGTTAGCAAAAAAAACATGTCGTCCAATGTGTCAGGATACAGGGATTCAAACCTTTTTTGTTAATGTTGGATACGATTTTCCGCATGCGAAATGTCTTGGAGAATGGATTAGCAATGGAGTTAAAAAGGCGACAAAAGAGATCCCGCTCCGCCCTAACACGGTGGATCCGTTTAGCGGAAAAAATCATGGTGATAACACCGGCGGACATGTTCCGTATATTACCTGGAAATTGGTGCCTGGAGATTCTGTATTGGTGACCGCTTTTCCTAAGGGTGGTGGAAGTGAAAATATGAGTAAGTTAGGCATGTTGAAACCCGGTGTCGGTGTAGAGGGGGTAAAAGATTTTGTAGTTGATGAAATGATAAAAGCAGGTGGTAACCCGTGTCCGCCGACTATTGTTGGTGTGGGTATTGGTGGTGGCGCGGATTTATCATTGAAATTAGGGAAACAGGCGTTATTACGACCGGTGGGTGCCCGAAATGCAAATGAAATTATCGCAGGTATTGAGGAGGAGTTGATTGAACGTATCAATGGCAGTGGTATTGGTCCAATGGGTCTTGGAGGTAAGACCACGGTGTTGGATGTGCATATTGAGCAGGCGCATCGGCATCCTGCTAGTTTACCTGTAGGTGTCGTGGTACAGTGTTGGGCGGCTCGCAGAGCAGTTATGCAGATTAACCGTGATTTAAAATGGAAGGTGAAATAATTTTATGGAATATCATTTAACGTTACCTGTTCATGATGAGGATATTAAGCAGTTGCATGTTGGCGATATTGTGTTTATCACTGGAAAGGTGTTTACTGCGCGAGATGAAGCACATCATATGATGCTTCAAAAGAAAAGTGAGGAGTTGCCGTTTAAGCCTGGTGAGATGGCGTTGTTTCATTGTGGTCCATTAATGAAAAAAACAGGTTCTTCCTGGGAGGTGGTGTCCGCGGGTCCTACAACAAGTAGTCGTATGGAGATTTTTGAGGATAAATTTATTGAAAAATTTGGGGTTAAATTGATTATTGGTAAAGGTGGTATGGGAGCTAACACGTTAGCAGCGTTACAAAAACATACAGGGGTGTATACAGCGTATACCGGTGGTGCTGGTGCGCTTGCGGCGGATAAAGTAGAAAAGGTGCTTGCGGTGTATTGGTTGGAAGATTTAGGTATGCCAGAGGCGGTGTGGGTTACCAAGGTTAAGGATTTTGGGCCGCTTGTTGTTGCAATGGATGCGCATGGTTCGTCTATTTATGCGGATTCTAAATAGTGAAGATACATTGGTTTTTTTGGTTTAGTGTTGTTAGTTGAATATTCGCGATATTTCTTGTGTGAGTGTTTGTAAGAGTGTTGGTAGGCGTCGTTGTAGCGTGGTAGATAAGGTGTCAGTGTAGGAGGTTGAATGTGGTTGTATGCCAAAGAAATAGAGTTCGTCGGGTTGTTCGTCTAATTGTTGAGAGAGTTTGATAACTTGGAGGATATTAGGGGTATGTGGATTTTTGTTGGTAGTGGTGGTGTTTTGGGTTATGTCGTTGAGGGTGAAGCAGCGTGATGTCCCGGGTGGTTGGTTGAGGTTGATAGCATCGATGAGCAGTATTTTATTATATTTGGTGAGAAGGTGGAGTAGGTTCATACCGGGTGTTCCTGCGTCTACGAGTGTGAGATCTAGGGGTAAGGTATCGGCGTGTTCTTTGAGCTGGTGGAGTAATATAACGCCGATTCCGTCGTCTTGTCGTAATGGGTTTCCTAATCCGATGATTGCGTTACGGGTCATATGTCTTAGCTGTGTTTGTCTGGGTCTTGTTTTATACAAAGTCTACGTTGAGATAATGTGTGGAGCATGAGATGCAGGGGTCATAGGCGCGTACCAGCATTTCAAGGGTGAGTTCGATTTCTTTTTTGCTTTTGTCAAGGATTTTAGGTACCAGTGCTTCCATGTCTTTTTGTATGTTAGCATGGTTTTGGTTGGTGGGTATAATACAGTTGGCCTTTGTGCAGATGCCTTTGTCGTTGAGTGTGTAGTCGTGGACGAGTATTCCGCGGGGTACTTCTACGATGCCGACGCCACGTCCTGCTTGTGGGGTTATGTTTTCTGGTGATTCATCGTATATGCCGTTTTCGAAGAGTTTGTCGATGATGATGAGTGAATCTTCGATGTTATGCATGAATTCTACGAGTTGTGCAATGTTGTTCATGAAGGGGTTGTAGTTAAGTGGTTTTAGACCGAAGAGATTAGCCACTTCTTGTGCTTGTGGGTGAAGTTTGCCGCTATTAAGGTTAAATCGTGCGAGGGCGCCGACCATGTAGGAGTCGCGGTTATGTTTGGCATGTTTTGCGGTTGAATGGGGTACCACGTATTCTTGCATGAGTTGGGCGTAGTTTTTGTAGTCTTTGAATGTGCCGGTATCGGTTGATGCTATGTGTCCATCGTAAAGTGCATATTCTTCGTCTGTGGTGAGTCCGATGTATTCGGTTTCACGTTGGAAATCAGGGAAGTTTTTAGCTACGGTTTTTAATACGTGTGCTACCTCAAATGTCGTGTTTTTTCCGGTTTCTAGTTGCTCTTTAAGAGTGTGTAGTTGTGATTCTGTGGGGATTTTGGTGAATCCTCCTAGTTCAAGTGTGATTGGATGGGTGGTTCGGCCGCAAATTAAATCTGACATTTCGTTTGCAAGGCGGTGGAGTTGGACTATTTTGAGTAATGCGTCAGTGTGTTTTGTGCCTACCAGTGGGAAGACGCTGCCTACACCGAATAAATCTGGTGCGGCAAGGTAGCCTACGTGAAGGATGTGGCTTTGCATGTTTTCTCCGTTGATTGCGAGGCGTCGTAGCTGACCGATTTGCTCTGATATGGTAACATTTAAAGCGTCCTCAGTTGCTTTTAATGAAGCAAGCGAGTGACCAATGGAGCATATCCCACAGATTCGTGAGGTAATGGTGCGTAGTTCGTCGTATGGACGTCCACGGAGCATAGCTTCGAAAAATCGTGGTGCTTCTGATATCTGCCATTCGAGTTTTTCTATGGTTCCATTTTTTATATTTACGACGATGTTTCCATGTCCTTCGACCCTGGTGACGTGTTCAATGTTTATGGTGGCGTTTTTGGTCATTCGCATTCCCCCTTGTTGTAGTTGTATATAGTGCAACGGTTTTTCATTTCTTCATAGGTGAGATCATAGCGTTTAAGGATTTCCATAACGCATTCTATTTGCGGTTTTTTAAGGATACCGCGGCATCCATCACATGGGCTGCCATGTGTTGGACATATAGCGTTACATCCTGCGCGTGTTATCGGGCCTAAGCAGAATTTGCCAAGTTCAAACAAGCAAACATTTTCGTTTTTCTTGCATTCAACGCAGACGGGGTACGTTGGGATATCTGGTTTCTTTCCGAGAGCTAGTGCGGTGATTACGCGTTTGAATTCATCGCGGTTTATGGGGCATCCGTGGATGTAGTAATCAACAGGTACGACTTCATCAAGTGCTTTTGTAGGGAATGCATCAAAATAGGCGTTGTTTTCTAGGTCAGCATCTGGGTAGACTTCTTTTTTAACTTCTGCAGGGGGCCATTGATTACGGATTTTGTTAACGCCTCCAATGGTTGCACATGCTCCCAGGGCGACTAGTAGTTTGGCTTGTTTACGAATTTTTTTTAGTCGTTCTACATCCATTGGACGCATGATAGATCCTTCCACAATGGCGATATCGTAGTCGTCTGAGTGTTCTTTCATGACCTCGCGGAATGATACCACGTCTACTATATCTATTAGTTCAAGGATTTCTTCTTCAAGGTTTGCGATTTGTAGCTGACAGCCTTCGCAGCTGGAGAAATCAAAAAAGGCGACTCGTGGTTTCTGTTTCATTCAAATGCCTCCGGTAGATCTTTGATATCTGCATAATTGAATACTGGTCCTTCTTTACAGACGTAGATGCCATTGATTTGACAGTGTCCACATTTGCCTACGCCACATTTCATACGGCGTTCAAGTGATACTACTATGTTTTTATCTGGTATGTTAAGGTCTTTGAGGCATTTTATAACAAATTTATAGAAAATAGGTGGACCAACAACAATTGCGACGGTGTCTTCCCCTTGGTTGCTGTCAAAGTGCAGTTTTGGGAATAAGGTGGTGATCACCCCTGTTTCGCCTTCCCAGCATTCATTTTCAGCGCATCGATCAACAGTCATTTTACATTTGACATTTGGTTGTGTTTGCCATTGTTCTACTTCTTCTTTGAATAACACTTTGCATGGTTCTCGGCATCCGTAGAGGAAAATGACGTCTTTGTAATGTTTACGTTGTGTGGGGTTGAGGACATGTTTGATCAGTGATCGTGTGGGGAATATCCCAATTCCTCCAGAGACGAATAAGAGATTTTTGCCTTTGAGCGCGGCAACATCAAAGCCGGTGCCAAATGGTCCTCTGATGCCTATTTTATCACCAGGGCGCATACTCGCAAGCTTGGTGGTTACATCACCTACCTTGCGGATGACAATTTCAAAGGTGTTGGATGGGGAGGGGGGTGATGATATTGATATCGGTGCCTCACCGATACCGAAAATTGATACTTCAACGAATTGCCCGGGTGTATGTCCTAATGATTTGTTATCATCAAGTTGTAGTTCAAGGAGTATTTCTTCATCTGTTAATTTCTCGATTTTGTTTATCGTCGCAGATCGTGGGACATGAATAGGGTTGGGTTCCTGAATTTTTGGTTTAGGTTGTTTGATAAAAAACCGGTCGGTGTCTGTGGCTTGTTGATATTCTGATAAGTGGTTGATAACTTTGCAGGGATCAGCAATATCCGGAAGACATGCTATAGCGCATCTACCGCAGCCGACACAGGCGACAAATCCATAACGTTCAGGCAGATAGTTTCCTTTTCTATAGAATCGATGACGGTATCGATCTCGGATGTCTTTGCGGAATATTTCTCCGCTTCCAACTTTGGTGAAATCTTGGAGGAGGCAACCATCCCAGGTGCGCACGCGGTTACCGGTCTTGAGGTTAAGTGCGACATCTTCTTTAACATCATAGCAATAACAGGTTGGGCATACCATGGTGCAGGAGCTGCATTCTATGCATTTATCTGATTGGCGTTCCCAAAGAGTGTTATCATAGTTTGCTACAAGTAGGTTTGACCATTTTTCCTTTGGAGTATCAAGTTTTTGTGTGTACTTGTTTTTGAGCTCTTCTCTAATGCGTTGTATTTTCTTCTGGTCTAGGTTTTTTGCATCTCTGTATTCTGCGTGTTGCTCCAGAAGTTGCTTGCCTTTCGGGGTGCCGATGGTGACAGCATATTTGTTTCCCAGATCTGTTAACATAAGATCAAAGCCAGTGTCTGTGATATGGGTGTTCATGCTGCCGGCAAATGATCGGTCTGATACATTTTGAATGTCAACACCGATTATTAAGGTGTTTTTTCTTCGTTGTTTGTAGAAATCGTCTTCTTGTGCATCCAAGTAGACTTTGTCGGTTTGTTCAAGGGCGATGATATCATAAGGATGCATGCCGATGATGATGCGGGGTTGTTCTGGTTGAGTTTTGGTTACTTCAAAAGGTTTTCCTAGCTCATAGCTCATGAGTTGTTCCATTTGCGGGAGAAAGTATTTTTTTGGGGGGAGAATGGTGACGTCGTAGTTGAGTTTGAGGTCTTCTGGTTTGGTAAGTGGAGCAAATGCGTATCGTGTGCCTTTTGATTGGACGCCGATTATTTCTTTGTTGGATTTGTGTATGAGATTTTGTATGAATTGCGTGAAATCCTTTTTTGTAATTATTTTTATGTTTTCAGAGGAAGTCATATTGTATCACCTTAACCCCAACTAATGTAGTGTAGCTTACAGGCTATATCCAATTGTCATATAAGAGTTTTACTTGGTTGGTGGATGTGGGACAGAATTAATCTGCTAGCCAATACAAATTGTGCCATAACCCTGTAAGAACGTTGGCCGTGTCAACTCTATCCGGTCTTTTCTGTCCCAGGCGCCAGCCAGTTCTTTTCTTATCCTCTGCAAATCCACTTTCTGACTGGTTTCTTTGAAAATATTCTTTCAAGAATCCTTCTGTATCATGAACAAATCGATAACACATCCTCTTCCATTCCCAACTTCCGCTCACTGTCGCATTTTTCTTTGGAATTATGTAAAACGTCACTTTTCCAAGTTGTTTCTCTAAATATTTAACATAGGCTTGTTGATAATATTTATCTAAACGTAAGCTTTCAATATTGATCTTAGTATCCATCTTTTTTAACATCTTAATCGCAGAAAGAAAAGCTTCTTTTTCACTCTTGAAACTCATACCATACGAGATATACATCCTCGTTTGAATATCCATTATAACAAATGAGTATACAAAGAGAGACTTTTTCTTTTTACCTTTCTTCTCCTTCTTGTTTTGCCCATCTACTGTTTTTATCTTCTCCTTACGCCTTTGAGCTTCAGTTGCATAATGTGTCTTTATACTAAGGCCATAACCACTGCCATCTCCCCCACAATCAACATTTTTAACACCTTTTTTCCTTAACATTACCACATGTAAATTATGAAGAGCAAGAATGACATCTTGATCAGAATAAAGCCTTTCTATCGTTTTATAACTCACATCAATATCACTAAGCCATGAGAAGATTATCAGCATAAGTGACATCTCCCTATTGCTCTTTCCAATCAGATGTTTTAGCAATAAAGCCAAAACCTTCTGTTCCAATGTTAAAATAGGCTTAGATCCTCTTGTTTCTCCGTTAACAATATGTATCGAACAAACCGCTTCATGTACTAATGGCTTTAATTCCCTAAATGCAGTTCGCAAACGTTTAGCTACACGCTGCTCATAAGTTCTCCAATCTCTCTTATTAGGGGTAGATTTTTCTTTATAATCTTCAATTATATCATCAATTACTGAGGTAATCTCCCGTACCTCTCTTGTTGTAATTTTCATCCCATTATTCATAATAATAGAAAACTATTTAAAGTTATCTATAGATAACTTTTATTGTGTCAAGAATCATTGAACTAAAACAAGGGACTCTAATACTAAAAGAAAATAAAGTCAAAGGATTTTTAGAAAGAACAGTAAATTCTATAGGCACATCTGCTAAAGTAGATGTTCCAAAAAGATTTATTGGAAAAAGAGCGTATGTAATTATCGTTGATGAATGATATCTAATTTTTTCTGTCCCACATCCTTGGTTGGTGGGCAACTTGTTGTTGATATTTAAAAAAAATTTATTATTTTTTTGAGAGTATGCCACGTGCGGCGATGATCCCGGTGGCTGCTGAGGCGACTATTCCTCGTGATAATCCTGCGCCGTCTCCGGCGACGAAAAAGTTTTCTAGTGGTGTTTCAAGAGTGTTGGTTACCGTGAAGCGCATGGAGTAAAATTTGATTTCTGGGGCGTAGAGTAATGTTGAGTCTGATGCGACGCCGGGGATGACTTTGTCGAGTTGTGTGAGTCCTTCGAGAAGGTTTGCTACTATTCGGTAGGGGAGTGCCATGGAGATGTCTCCGGGTGTGGCGGTTTGTAGTGTGGGGTTGACAAATGATTTGTTGATGCGTGCTTCGGTGGATCGTCGGCCGTTGCGGAGGTCTTCGAGTCGTTGTATTATGGGCATTTTTCCGCCGATGGTGGTTGCGAGTTTTGCTATGGATGTTCCGTAGGAGGTGGTGTTTTCAACGGGTTCGGTGAGTTTTATGCGGGTGAGAAATGCAAAGTTGGTGTTGTCTGATTTGGTGTTGCTGGTTGAATGGCCGTTTACGGCGATATAGTCTCCGTAGTCTTCCATGACGACGTATCCGTAGGGGCAGGTGCAGAATGTTCTGACGAAGTCGTCGAAGGTGTTGGTGTAAATGTGGAATTTGGGGTCCCAGGCATATTTGGTGATGGATTCCATGACAACAGCGGGTATTTCTACGCGGATGCCGATGTCAATGGGTGCGTAAGTGGTTGTGATGTGAAGTCGTTGTGCTTCTTGGGTGAGCCAGTCTGATCCTGATCGGCCGGTTGCGGCAAGCAGATAGTTTGAGGTTAGTTGTTTGCCATCATGGAGGATTACTTGGAAGTGCTTGTTTTTTTGGATGTGGAGTACATCGGTGTTAAGCATGAAGGTGACGTTTTTTGCTTCTAAATGGTTTTTAATTGAGGTGATTACGTGGGGTAGTTTGTCTGAGCCGATATGTCGTTGGGGGATTGGGATGAACTCTATGCCATGAGTGGCGGCGAGTTTAACGAGTTCCTCTGAGTTGGAGCCATAGAGTTTGTCCCGTGTGCCATGATTGAGGAAGATGGTGTCTATTTGATGTATGAGTTGTTCCGCGGTTTCTTTAGAGACGAATTCTTCCAGGTTTCCGCCGACATCTGAGCGGAGGTTGAGTTTTCCATCTGACATGCCTCCTGCGCCACCGAGTCCGCAGAGTATGTTGCATGGTTGGCATTTCATGCAGCGGCGGTATTGGGTTATTGATGGGCAGCTTCGGTGTTGAGCGTCTTTGCCTTTGTCGATAATGAGTACGTTTAAATTGCTGTGTTCTGCGAGTTCATAGGCAGCAAAAAGTCCTGCAGGTCCTGCTCCAATTATGATGACATCGTATTGCACGTAAGCTAAGCAAAGTGGTGTGTGGTTTAAAAGATTTATGAAATTATTTTTATGTGTATAGCAAAAGCTGCTAGGTAGATGTATTTTTGAGGTAAGTTGAAAGTGATTTTAAGTTATTTTTTAATAGGTTAGGTTATTTGAATAGTATAGGTTGTATACTATGTTTAGCAATAACATGTATAATTTAATGGCACAGGCCGTTGAAGAAAGTCAGAGTTTATGGCGAATAAAAAATGAATATCTTGAAGATGCAGGCGATTGCGATGAATGTAAAGAGTTTTGGGATAAATTACAGAAGGATAAGGAGCAGCATATCAAAGAGTTGCATAGCTTGATTTCATCGCATATGACTGATAAGAAAAAAGAATATTATTATGAGAAAGGAGAAAAAAAGGTAGAAGCTTAAGTGCTTTCATTTTTCTTCATTTTTTTTGTGTTATAAAACTCGGGAGTGCATCTTTTTTTGGGTTATAAGTGTTGAGTTTGTTTTTGGTGAGTGGTTGTACGATGCGTGATGCTGCACCGTTGAGGGTGT
>CAZRMY010000070.1:0-9295 GCA_964601295.1 uncultured Thermoplasmatales archaeon
TGAATGGGGTATCTGGTTGAAAATAGTTACCTTTCTTTACCTTCCGAAGTACTGTCATCATAAAAAAACAATAGGGAGAGCCTGTCCGATAATTCGATTTTTTCAGAATATTTTTCGTTAAACATGTGTTTTACCATCGAAAAACCCGTTTTTTATACAACAAATGAACATCTAAGCAATCTTGCATTATTTCTCGGAGAAGCTTAGGGAAATAAAAAAAAATAGTATTTGCTGCTTTGAGCTGCCAGTAACCGCACTCGATTAGCAACAACAAACGATTTTGTAACAACCTCAATTTCCTTTGCTTCTTGAGCAGAACCCACATGTCCAACAATCAAAACATTATTCCATTCCTCACTACAACCTTTTCTCATTCACCCTTAAAAGGACTTGTTGTACAATAGATACCCGGGTTCTTTACAACTCGTATCAGAACCAAACAAACTAACACCAATACACGTTCATTTAGCCAATAGTAAAACAGTATGCTTATAACCTCATTAAGAGTATACACCAACAAAAAAAATCTAATCTGTTATGATAAAACTATGAAAGAATCAACCCTACCTTGTGTCGAATGCGGAAAAAAACATCCTATCTATAAAAAAGGCATATGCATCGACTGCTACCTTAAAAATCATGCATTCAGCTCAGGGCCAGACTACCTGGATCTCACGATATGCAACACATGTCATAGCTTTAAGTATAAAAACACATGGACTCAAAAATCATTCCGACAAATCCTCAATCGAATCATACAGGACACTTTTACCATAAGCAAAGAATTAACAGAAACCACCATATCCTCTGATTGTGCCCTGCAAAAAAACAATACATCTTGCACTATAACTATCGCTGGAAAAATCAATGACCACATCGAAATCGAAAAACATCCGATTACCATCAGGGTACATAACACGATTTGCACGACGTGTTCACGAAAACATGGTGGATACTATGAAGCAATTCTACAAATACGGAAAGACAAAGAAAAAATGAGTAACAAAGAAAGAGCTTACTACCAACAGCGAGTGGAAGAGTATATATCCCAGCAGCAAAAGACGGGAAACTCAGCACTGTTTTTAACCGATATTGGAGTAGAAAAAACAGGGATTGATTTCTATCTAAGTGATGCATCTGCGGCACAATCCCTGGTAAAAAAATTGTACAGTCAACATGGTGGCGAGCTCAAACAATCATCTAAAAACGTGGGGATGAAAGACGGTAGACAGATTTACCGGATGACCTATCTACTTAGACTGCCACCGTTTGCTGTTGGAGATATTATTCATATACAACATACCTATTTTCTAATCACTTCATTTTATAGTGGAAGAATACATGCCCAGAATCTGAGCACCTGGGAAGATCGCATGATTCAAACAAAAGATATAAAAAAAAGTGATCTTGTCCGTAACTATACTTGTATTAAGGATGCAATTCTTGTAAGTGAGTCAACAAGTGAGCTGCAAATTATGGACCCTACAACCTATAAAACAGTGGATATTCCAAAACCAAAGAAACTCAAGGAGCTACAAAAGAATGTCTCTTTAATTAAAATAGACGAATCATATTATCTTCTCCCGTTTTAAAGCATAACAGCTAAATACCAGTTAATATTTCTACATCGACAAATAAGAGGAATAAATCATGGCAAAAACATCTATGAATTTAGAAGAAAACGTTGCAAGTGCTCTCTGTTATGTTCTCACTTGGGTAACTGGAATAGTGTTCCTTATCCTAGAAAAAGAAAATAAAACCGTAAAATTCCATGCTATGCAATCAATTTTAACATTCATCCCGCTACAGATAATAGGGTTTATACTAGGAGCGATTGGAGCACCGAGTGTCTCATGGGGCGGAGGATACAGTTATTCCTATAACCCGGGGATACCTGCATTGATATATTTATCATGGGCAGTCTATGCAATTATGTTTATTCTATGGATAATTTTGATAATTAAAGCATATCAAGGTGAGAAGTTCAAATTACCGGTTATTGGCGATATCGCAGAAAAACAGGTCAAATAAGCTGATAGGTAGTTGGCTGTAACGTTAGTGTTTGCGTGCGTATTGCGATAAAGTTTGGGTATGATGGTAGGCTGTTTCATGGGTATGCTCGGCAGCCTACTGTTCCAACGGTTGAAGGAGAGATACTGCGTTTTCTTATTGAGAAACATCTAATTGATACTGCGCAGTGTGCAATGTTTCGATCTGCTAGTAGAACAGATAAGGGTGTATCAGCGTTAGGTAATGTGATTTCATTTAATACTGATGCAGATGCAAAGAGCATTATGGTTAAAATGCAGGGGTTGACCCCAGATATTATCGTGTATGGTTATGCACTGGTTGACTCTGATTTTAATCCACGATACGCTCAGATGCGGCAGTATCGGTATTTTTTAAAAGATGAGGGTGTTGCTTGGGATACATTGCTGATGGATCTTGAGGTATTTACTGGTAAGCATGATTTTAGTAATTTTGCGCGAGTTGAATCACATCGGGCTCCTGTGAGAGGTATTGATTCTATTATTGTACATCGATGTCGCGGGTATGGTATGATTGATTTTTTTGCGCAGCATTTTTTATGGCATCAGATTCGGCGAATTATTTCTGCGGTGATGTTGTCTAATACTAGTAAGATTTCTTCGGATGATTTAAAGAACGCATTGAATAATCCTGAAGTTTTGGTTGATTTTGGTGTAGCTGATCCGTATATGCTAATGTTAAAAGATGTGGTGTATTCGTTTGATTTTATGTGTGATAAACGGTTATACAAACAGGTGTTGGATTTGGAAAGACAGATTATTTCTTCTGAGATTTTATCGCACGGTAGATGAAATAGGCGAGTCCTCCGTAGAGCACAAGTGAGCCGAATAGAAGCATGATTATTGCGGATAGTGGTAAGCTCATGAGGACACCTTTGTTGTTTTGATTTTCATAAGAATATATGCGATGAGTATTAAGGAAAGTGGAGGGATAACGCCGCCGAGTATGACGACCCCGGGAGGGTAGCCCATGTAGGGGTGTTGAATAGTATCTAGTATCGATAGAGCAAGGAGTATGAACAGTACAGTGGGAATAACATATTTGATGAGAAGGTCCCACCAGCGGCCGAGAAGAAGCTCTGATGTCATATTAGCGTGAGTACGTAGTTTGGGGAGATGATATACCCAGCCGAGGATGAGACATTCAGCCAGTCCCATGAGGACTAGTCCGAAGTTGGCGATGAAATGATCAGCGAGTTCAAGCCAGTAAATACCGCTTCCAGGGATAAAGGCAAGGCTGGCGATGAATCCTATAGTGCAGATGAGCGCGGTGGCCTGTGCTTTAGTGAGTTTCCACTTGGTGTGTATCCCCGATATCATGGGTTCAACCATAGAGAAGGCTGAATCAATACCAAAGGTCAGCAATGCTATGTAGAATATGACGCCGAAAAATGCGGCAGCAAATGGAAGAAGACTTATCGCGGTAGGATAGGTGATGAACGTAAGGTTGGGCCCACCGATACCAAGTTGGTTAATGGATAATCCCTGTGATGCAGAAAGATATCCGACGACGCTGAACACCGTAAACCCTGCGAGAAATGAGGTACCTGCATCAGCAAGGGATATAATGAACGCGTTGTTGGTGAGATCAGATTTCTTTTTTAGAAAACTGGCGTAGGTGATCATGATGCCTTGTGCTACACCCAGTGAGAAGAATATTTGAGCATATGCTGCAAGCCATACCTGGACATTGAGTATTTGAGAGAAATCTGGGGTAAGATAATAACTAATTCCTTCAAGTGCTCCTGGCAGAGTCAGACCTCGTATGGTGAGTATGATGAGTAGTATTGTGGGTATCGGCACGGTGAGTGCAACGACTTTTCCGATGCGTTTGACTCCTTTGTAGAGGATGATAAATACGATCATCCATACGACAATCAAACCGATGAGTATGGGTAGATTGATGCCTCCAAGTATGATGGGTGTTCCAGTGTCCCCAAGAAAGGTTTGGAAGAATTGTTCTGCATGGAGCCCCCAACGAAGATCAAGTGAGTAGATCATGTAGGAGAAACACCAGGCCATGACCACGACGTAGTATGCGGCTAGCGCAAATGGTATGAGTACTGCCCACCAGCCGATCCATTCCCATTTTGGATGTATTTTTTTGAAGGCTTCTGGTGGTGAGCGGCGTGCCCAGTGTCCTAATGAGAATTCTAGTATCATTAGTGGTATGCCCGCGGTGAATAAGGCGACAAAGTAGGGTATGAGAAATGCGCCGCCACCGTTTGCGTAGCACACGTAGGGGAATCGCCAGACGTTTCCTAATCCTACTGCGGACCCTATGGCTGCCATAACAAAGGCGAATCGTGAATCCCAGAGATCTGTAACGGCTATGCTATCTACCAAAATCAGAATATTCTGAAGGCTATATAAATATAATCTATTTTTAAATATAGATATGAAAAATTAAAAATAGGATATATTGGATTTTTGGTAACCTAAATCTTTATTATTAGCCAATTGTTTTTGAGTCAGCCGTATGCAGGGGTAGCCAAGCCAGGTCAACGGCGACAGACTCAAGATCTGTTCCTGTAGAGGTTCGGGAGTTCGAATCTCCTCCCCTGCACCTTATACTATTCATAAATTTTTCAGTTCATCCTGTAACCGGTTTATCCGATCCCGTAGTTTAATCGCCTGCTCGAAATCCAGTGTATCTGCTGCTTTGCGCATCTTAATATCCAACTCAATGATCATCTGCGGGATATCCTTTTTTGGAATATGTTTTACATCTTTGACATCGACAACTTTTTCCTTAATCGGTTTTCTTATCGTTGTTGGTGTAATCTTATGTTTCCGGTTAAATTCTAACTGTATACGTCGCCGTCGGTTGGTTTCTTCTAAGGCATACCGGATTGAATCAGTGGGTTTATCCGCATATAACACCACTTTTGAATGCACATTACGAGCAGCCCGACCAATAATCTGAATAAGACTACGGGCATCACGTAAGAATCCTTCTTTATCCGCATCTAAAATACCAATAAAACCCACCTCAGGTATATCAATACCTTCACGAAGCAAGTTTATTCCTACAAGCACATCGAACTCCCCTAATCGGAGCTGGCGAATAATCTCCGAGCGCTCCAATGTATCAATCTCTGCATGCAGATACCGGGTGCGAATATCCTTATGTGCCAGAAACTCGGTAAGCTCTTCAGCAAGACGCTTCGTTAGCGTGGTCACCAACACCCGGTTACCCTGCTTCACTGTGCTGTTAATCTCACCAATAAGATCACGTATCTGCCCTTTTATCGGTCGTACCTCAACCCGTGGATCAACTAACCCTGTGGGACGGATGATCTGTTCAACCACCTGCTCAGAAATACCAAGCTCATAATCACCAGGAGTTGCTGAAACAAACACTACCTGCTTCATAAACCCTGAAAACTCCTTAAAGGTCAACGGGCGGTTATCGAACGCACTTGGCAACCTAAACCCATATTCAACTAACGCTTCCTTACGGGATCGATCCCCATTATACATCCCATGAATCTGCGGGATCGTCCGATGGGATTCATCAATAAACATTAAAAAATCATCTGGAAAATAATCCAACAAACAAAACGGACGCTCACCAGGCGTCCGACCATCAAAATGCCGCGAGTAATTCTCAATACCTTTACAAAAACCAGTCTCCTCAATCATCTCAATATCATACAACGTCCGCTGTTTCAACCGATGTCTTTCAAGCATATCCAACTGCGGCAGCCGTTGCTCAAGCTCGCGCTTCATTGATGCAATAGCAGCATCTCGTTTATGTTCCGCGATAACAAAATGACGCGCGGGAAACACATAATAATACTGCAGATTCTCCCGGATTTCACCAGTGATTTTATCGATTTCTGTCAGACGTTCTATTTCATCACCAAATAATTCCACCCGGATAATATGATCATAATACCCCGGTACAATATCAATGGTATCACCTTTCACCCGGAAACGCCCTGGTTGTAAATCGATGTCATTACGTTCATACTGATCCTCAACCAAATAACTAAGGATATCACGACGTGAGATACGCATGCCTTTACGTAATTCAAAACCAAGACTCAAGAAATCACGCGGGTCACCTGCACTATAAATACAGGAAACAGAAGCAACAATAATTACATCCTTACGAGAAAGCAGTGACGCAGTGGCAGCAAGACGCATCTGCTCGATCTTTGGATTCACATCTGCATCTTTTTCGATGTATTGATCCTTCTGAGGGATATATGATTCAGGTTGATAGTAATCATAATATGAAACAAAATATTCCACCCGATTTTCTGGGAATAATTCTTTAAACTCGCTGAACAGCTGTGCAGCAAGTGTTTTATTATGCGCAAGCACTAATGTTGGTTTCTGCACCTGGTTGATAACATGGGCCATGGTGAATGTTTTGCCCGAACCGGTAACACCTAACAGTGTTTGGGGATGCAGATTATTTGCAATACCGGCAACAAGTTGTTTAATAGCTGCTGGTTGAGATCCCCTGGGCATCAACGTTGTATGTAAGTTAAAAGCTGTTATGCTATCATCTCCTTTTTCCTAAGAAGCCGGTTGTATTTAAGTGCGAAACGATGTGCTTCATCACGGATTTCTTGTAGAAAGCGTAAGGCTTCGTCCTTTCGAAATAACCGCAGTGGTTGCGCTTGTCCAGGGAGATATATTTCCTCAAATTGTTTTGCAAGAGCAACAACAGGTATTTTTACCCCTAGTTGTTTAAGCTGCTGTAACGCAGATGACAACTGCCCCCGACCGCCATCAATAATAATTAAATCGGGTAATTCTGCGTCTTCTTCAAGTAATCGTTTATACCGCCGATGGACGACTTCTGCTATAGCAGCAAAATCATCAACACCTTCGATTGTTCGTATGCGAAACCGCCGGTAATTGCTTTTATCAGGTCGGCCATTGCGAAATTGTACCATGGAGCCGGCTGTTGATGTGCCACTGAGATGAGAGATATCAAAACATTCGATTACTGATGGAGGTTGCGGTAATTTCAGGCGTTTACCAAGCAGTTCTACTTTTACATGGTCACCAAAATAGGCATGCTCGATATTTTTGTGGACTAGCTCTAATAATTGTTTTTTTGCGCCTCTTTGTGGAATAGTTACTTGTACTTTCTGCTGTTTTTTTTGTTTGAGAAATAATATCAGTGTATCTGACACTGGTTCTGGGATGATCAGCTCTTTTGGTATCGGGTTATCTGAGTAATATTGTACGAGGAACTCTTCAAGGAAATCATTGTGTAACTGAAATATGTATTCATGTTTCTGAGATAGGGTTCCTTTGTATATGTTGAATAGCATCAGATAAACCGTGTTGTCTCTGATGAGGTAGTTGATGATATCCTCGTTGTATCGGCGTTGTCGTTGCATGTTCTGTCGTTCATTAAGATGGATCAGTGCATCTCGTTGATTACGTCTGGTGAGCGCTTGTTCATATGCAAGCTCTGCGGCATGTTTTTTTATCTGAGTGTTTAAGTCTTTTATTACTTCATGGGTGTTGCCTGAGAGGACTTGTTTTACTTGTTTTATGTTCTGCTGGTATTCTTCAGCAGATATACCTCCTGCGCAGGGTGCGCTACAGAGGCCGATATGATATCTGAGGCAGGGTTTTTTTGGCATGCGTCTGCAGGTTCGTAATAAAAATGTTTTTTGTAGAAACCGGAGGATGTAATCTCGTTCAGCTGCTGAGACAAATGGCCCGTAAAAACTTCCGTGTCTTGTTTTTCGTCGGGCGATACCAATCCGTGGGAATTGCTCATCAGTGAGATGGATGTAGGCGAAACTTTTGGCATCTTTCATTCGTATATTATATTTGGGTTGATGTTTTTTGATGAGGATGTTTTCCAATATAAATGATTCAACCTCGGTGTCGGTGACCAAGTAATCAACAGAATCGATCTGTGACATCATCTGTTGTGTTTTTGGATCTGGAATATTTTTTTGGAAGTAACTTTTTACTCGTTTTTTAAGGTTTTTTGCTTTTCCGACATACAGTATTTGACCGTTTGTATTTTTAAATAAATAGCATCCTGGGTGGGTGGGAAGATTCTGTATTGTTATATGCTGCATACTATCTTAGAATCCTTAAATAATTCTTTTAGCATCTGACCGGTGTAACTTTGTTTTTGTAGGGCAACTTCTTCTGGTGTGCCTTTTGCAAGTATATCACCACCTAGGTCGCCGCCTTCAGGGCCAAGATCTATTAAATAGTCAGCGGATTTAATAACCTCGAGATTATGTTCGATAACCACCACGCTGTTGCCTTTATCAACCAGGTTGTTTAGCACCGCAATAAGTTTTTTTACATCATGAAAATGCAGCCCTGTAGTAGGCTCATCGAGGAGATAGATGGTGCGACCAGTGCTTCGTTTTGATAGCTCGCGGGTGAGTTTAATTCGTTGTGCTTCACCGCCTGATAGTGTGGTTGAGCTTTGTCCGAGTTTTATGTAATCCAATCCAACTTGTGACAGTGTTTCAAGTTTTCTGCGGATATAGGGGATGTTTTGGAAAATCTCAAGTGCTTCTTCTACGCTCATATCTAGGATATCGGCAATGTTTTTACCTTTATAGGTAACATCTAGGGTCTCCCGGTTGTATCGTTTTCCTTTGCATTCTTCACATTGTACATATACATCAGGTAAGAAGTTCATTTCAATTTTAAGTAGTCCATCACCATGGCAGGTTTCGCAGCGTCCGCCTTTTACGTTGAATGAAAAACGCCCGGGTTTATACCCTCGTATTTTTGCTTCAGGGGTTTGTGCAAATATTTTTCTGATTTCATCAAATACTTTGGTGTAGGTCGCTGGGTTACTCCGCGGTGTTTTCCCAATGGGGCTTTGATCGATGACTACTACTTTATCAACACGGGCGTCAAACGTGATTTTTTTATGCTTTCCAGGGTTCACCCGTGAGTTATGTAAGATTTTCATTAGACCTTTGTAGATGATGTCGTACACTAGCGTGGATTTACCGCTCCCGGATACACCAGTGACGAGGGTTAAAACTCCTAAGGGTATGTCAACGTTGATATTTTTTAGATTATGCTCCTGGCATCCAAGGACGTGCATAAAATGCTCTGAGTGCCGTCGGTTCTGGGGGATGTCGATGTGTAGTGTGCCTGCTAGATAGTTACCAGTAAGCGATCGGGGGTTGTTCTCTATTTGTTTTGGGGTGCCTACTGCTACGATGTCGCCGCCATGCAGTCCTGCACCGGGTCCCATATCAATTATGTAATCAGCATGACGAATGGTT
>CAZRMY010000070.1:9305-9631 GCA_964601295.1 uncultured Thermoplasmatales archaeon
CACTACCAGCAGGGTGTTACCGAGATCACGGAGTTTATGTAAGGTGCTAATCAATTTTTTATTATCACGTTGATGTAACCCAATAGAGGGTTCATCAAGGATGTACAGTACGCCCATGAGATTTGAGCCGATTTGTGTGGCTAATCGGATACGTTGTGCTTCTCCCCCGGATAGTGTTCCTGCTGTACGAGATAATGTGAGATAACTTAATCCTACTTTATCCAGGAAATCGAGACGGGCGTTGATTTCTTTTAAAATCTGCCGGGCGATTTCCTGTTTTTTCCCGGATAGTCTAAGCGTATGAAAAAACTGGATGCAGTTTTTAA
>CAZRMY010000071.1:0-9611 GCA_964601295.1 uncultured Thermoplasmatales archaeon
GCAACAGGGTTTGTTACAATGAAAGTGACCGGTAAAATCACGGGGATCTGCAGCCTTTTCGTGCTGTTTTTGCTTGTGTCTACATCTGCTACTGCTTTTATTATTCCTGCTACGGTGTATACGTTCACTGAGGATCCCGGTCACCCGGATGTTGAGAGTTCTTCTTATGATAAAATACAGGATGTGTTAGATAAAGTAACAAAACCCTTGGTTACTGATTTTCTTGAGACATTAGTGGGGTACTCTCCCAGGTATACTGGCACGTTTGGGTGTGAACAGGCAGCAGAATATATAGGCGGCCAATTTGATAGTGCGGGGTTGCAAACTCGGTTTCACAACTGGAGTGCTTTGGGTAACCGGTGGAACCCAGGGTATTTTTCTAGTCAAAATGTTGAAGCAACACTTCCCGGCTCTGAGACAGAGAGGATCATATTGTTTAACGCCCATTATGATACTGTGAGAAATACGCCGGGTGCTGATGATGATACTTCAGGTGTTGCCGCGGTGCTTACCGCAGCGTATGTACTCAGCCAGTTTTCTTTTAAACATACCTTGAAATTTGTTGCGTTTTCCGGTGAGGAAATCGGGCTTCTTGGCAGCCATGCTTATGCAAAAAAAGCGTATGAACAACAAGAGGATATCATTGTTGAGTTTAACGCAGATATGATAGGAAACACCGATACCGTTGATGGGGGAACACGATTCCGGTTATACGGTACTCCTGATGCATCATGGATCATGGATGATGTCGCGTATGTGAACAGTAAGTATGATATTGATTTTAATCTCACACGCAGCACGATAAATGAACATGCTTCACGAGGGGGGAGTGATTATTTTTCATTTGTTGAATACGGCTATGAGACGTTAGCGTTTTTTGAATACGACTGGAATCCGGCTATGCATAGTCCTGATGATACTATTGCCAATATGAACATCAGCTATCTGGTGAACACCACGCGGTTAATTGTGGGTGCCATGGCGTACCTTGGTGACTGCGATGTACCTAACCCGGAGGTATACATTGAATTCCCCTGTAAAGGAAAGCTGTATGCCAATGAACGTGAACGCCGTGATATCGCGGATCTTAACACCATTGTTTTAGGGGATATCTGGATCTGGGCAGACGTGCACACCGGTGCGGCACAGATAGCAAAAGCTGAGTTCTATTACGATGACATCCTTGTATATGTTGACACTGAACCACCATATAAGTGGTACTGTACCCGCTGGTCATTATTCCGCAAGCATACCATAACCGTCGTGGTCTATGATCATCTCGGAAATAGCGCGACCGCCTGGCAGGACATACGTTTTATTAACACCCGGCGTATCTAAGAAACACTGGGGCATCATGCATGTTTTATCTGTGGTTATTCTTTTGTAATAGTACAAGTATACCTATCCTACAGAGACATGAAACGCGAGTTAGCATCACTTGACATCTACGCAGTCGTTGCTGAACTGCAAACTCTCGTAGATGGCTACATTGATAAAATACATCAGCCTGCTCAAAACGAGCTTGTGCTTAAAATAAAACAGAAAAACTCCAAGGAAAAAAAAACTCTGTTTATCCGCAATGAAGAACTCATTTGCCTCACCGATAAACGAATCACTGCGTTACAGAAACCACCGACCTTTTCAATGACCCTCAGAAAATACATTTCAAATGGACGCATTAAAGCTATATTACAACATGAATGCGACCGGATTATTTTCATAAAAATACAGAAACATGATGGCATATACACACTTGTATGTGAATTGTTCTCCAAAGGAAACATCATACTCTTAGACCCTTCAGGAGTCATTATTTATCCGTTAAAAATACAGCATTGGGCCCATCGAAGTATCAAACCACATCAACCATATACTGCACCCCCCTCACAGATTAATCCATTTAACGTCTCCTACCAAGAGTTTACAACTCAGGTGACAAAAAGCACCAGCGATATCGTCCGAACATTAGCAGCTACCTTAAACCTTGGTGGCATATACGCTGAAGAACTATGTGTTCGCGCAGATCTCAATAAACATACCCCTATCAAAAAACTCACAAAACACCAACTGAAAACACTCTATAACACGTTAACTGCTTTTCTTTCACCGTTTAAAGAAAATAACCTGCAGCCAGTCTATGTAGTTGAGGATGATGTCAAAAAAGATGTATACCCGCTAATTTTACAAAAAATACCGTCAGATATGATACAAAAAACAACAAGTTTTACAGCAGGGCTGGCATTATTTATACAACAACAGGCTGAAAAGAAACCACAGGAGGATGTATACGAGCAGCAGCTGGGAAAACTGAAACGACAGCTTCAACAACAGCAACGTTCAATTTCACAGTTTACTCAACAAATTGAACAAAAAAAACATGAGGGAGACGTACTGTATCTTAATTTTCAGCAAATACAGCAGCTATTAGACGAAATACACACGGTTCTTAAAGAAAAAGATAAACAAGAAAGTATTGACCGCGTTAATAACAACCCCATTGTGAAAACATTTGATCCAGAGGGAAACACGCTAGTAATACAAGTACAGGATTCGGAAGGTAGCCTTTTTGATATACCCGTTGATTTTCGGAAAAACATCGCAGAAAACGCAGAGCGAGCATATGAAGCAAGTAAAAAATATGCGGAAAAATTAGAAGGGGCTAAAGCAGCCTCGAAGCAAACACAACAGCAAATGACAGCAGTGCAGCGGAAAAAACCAACAACTGAGCATGAGAAAACAGGTAAGACATCCAGGACAGATAAACAGTTTTGGTTTGAGCGATTCCGATGGTTTATCTCTTCTCAGGGTAACGTGGTAGTCGCAGGCAGGGATGCAAAAACAAATGAGGTTGTCGTGAAAAAATATTTAGAAAAAGGTGACCGGTATGTACATGCTGATGTGCAAGGTGCGGCAAGCTGTGTGGTGAAAACAGCGGATATAACCGGTACATCGATTGAGATCTCCCGTGATACATTGGATGAAGCATGTATTTTTGCGGGGTGCCATTCTAAGGCGTGGAAGCAATTTGGTGAAGTACAAGTGTATTGGGTGCGCCCTGAACAGGTGAGTAAAACACCGCAAACTGGTGAGTTTGTCCCAAAAGGAGCGTTTATTATTCGTGGTAAACGGAATTATCATCAGGTGAAACTGGTTTTTGCTGTTGGAGTGATCACGATTGAGGATGCCTCTAAGGTGATGGGGGGTCCTGTGTCCGCGGTAAAAAAGAAAGCAGACCGGTATGTAATTATTGAGCCCGGGGCTGAGAAAAAAAATGTGGTGACACATACGATCGCGAAAGCCTTTGGGGTATCCGTTGATAGTGTGCTGCAGGTGTTGCCACCGGGTGATATGCAGATTGTGGAAACCGTGGGGTGCACGTTGTGAAAATTGTGTTTAAGGATATGAAATCCGGTGAAATCAAGGTGGTTCCTGAGAATCTTGATGATATTTGGCATTTGTATAATATTATAGAAGAGGGGGATCTTGTTCGCGGGGTAACGTTTCGTACGGATGAGCAACGTGATGATCTGAAACGTTCAAAGAAAGCAGGAAAAAAACGGATGAAACTTGGTGTACGGGTAGAAAGAGTGAGTTTTCATGAGTTTTCTGATAGACTGCGGGTACATGGAACAATTGAGGAGGGTCCACAGGAACTAGGATCGTATCATACCTTGAATGTTGATGCAGAAAAACTTGATACAATAGCTATAGTGAAGGAACAGTGGAAGAAACATCAGCTTGATCGGTTAGATGAGGCGGTAAAACTGCGTGAGCAGGCGTTGCTGGTGTTTGTCTCTCTGGATGAGGATTCGGCAATGGTTGCGGTATTACGTCAGAGTGGTATCCAGGTGATAACTGAGATAGATGCAAAGCGGTCGGGAAAAATGTATGAAAGCACAGATACTTCGCATGAGTATTATGGTGAAATACTAGCGGTGGTGGAACCGGTGAAAGAACAAGGGTATCCGTTAGTGATTGTCGGCCCGGGTTTTGCTCGAGAGCATTTGATCAGCTATGGTAAAGAACGGAAACCTGGGTTGTTCGATCGATGTGTAACGCATCCCACAGGTATGCCCGGTATGCATGGTATACAAGAGGCCATAAAAAACGGTGTAGTTGACCAGATAATCAAGGAAAACCGAGTGTCCTTTGAAACCCAGCTTATTGAACAGTTTTTCGCTGAGATAACAAAAGACGGCTTGGCAACCTATGGTGAACAAGAAGTTGCAGATGCGTTGAACAAAGGCGCGGTAAAGCATTTGCTGATAGCAGATAGTATGCTGCGGAGTAAAAAAGGTGAACAGTTACTTGCGTTAGCGCAAACTATTCAGAGTGATTTCACGATTATTAACACGATGCATGATGCAGGGCAAAAATTTGAGGGTATCGGAGGGATTGGTGCGCTCCTCCGATATAAACTGTAAAAAAAATTGCTTTTTTTAGATGAACGTTCTACCAAGACTTGAATGTCTGAAATCTGTGTAATCATAACCCGTGGTGGTATCATCATCGCCGCCGTTATCATCATCAGAGTTGCCATCGGAGTTTTGCTGGGTGATTTCTTCCGTGTAGTATTCATAGATTATGGTCATATCAAAATCGTTTCCTTTGTCCATCAGGTATTTCAGCGGACGGCGGATTTTTTCTCCTTTGGTAACTGAAACGGTGACATCAAATACGGGTGAATCAGTGCTATACATGTCATATATTTCACTTTGATCTTCGACAGTGGTTGATGAGGGGATGGGGTTGATATTGTCAAAAACGATTTCAAAGGTGCCGTTACCGGTGGATGTTTCACTTTTGGTGGTGCCGTCTTCATGTTCTATGTCTATGGTGAGTGTATCTTGGAAACGTGGGAATAACAACCCGGTTGTCCGATCATCGGTCCAGGATATTTCAAAGGTGACTTTCATGATGTTTTCTTCAGGGATTTCTATGGTTTCAACATAGGGGGCATTGTGGCCAGCGTTGTAGGTCTGTGATGAATATTCGTCACTGCTGGTTACCCATTCAACAAGATATTTGTCAGAATCGCCATTAGAATCGAAGTCATCAGGGGTTTCATCTGGTTGTGTGTAGAGTGCGACGGCCGCTGCTGCAACTAACAGAATGACTACGCCGACTACTATGATGATTTTATCGTTTTTGGCAAGCATGATTTTTTACACCTTCTCAGTGATATGTAGGTATTTTAAGATTTCCTTGATATATTAATATACTTACACCTTTAATAAATTTTTCCTTCTTTATAATTATATTTATAATAATTTGATGTTTTTTTTAAGGCAGATATGGTAGCATTGCGACATAGCTTAATTATCTCCTAAAATCAACCCAGGTTTACTGCGTATGATACCCCGTGCAGGATATCGATCATTTATCTGGGGTTCCATGGTTTTATAATCGGCAAGTGTTTTGTCAGTACGAAGGATATATCGTGCGTAGTAGAATGCTTCTTCTGCTGATACGCGGCCGTCTTTGAATAATGGAAGCGTAGTAGGACGCCCACGGGCTAATAACCCTGATTTAAATCCATCTGCGTTACCACTGGTGAGTCCTTCAAACCAGAGTAGGGTGAACAAGGGACCTTCAGTGGTACTTGCGTAACCAGCACGGAATTTACTTGAACCGCTAATAACCAGTCGTCCTGATCGAGGGATCCCTGAGCGGAAGAGCAGCGAGGTAGGCTGATTAATAATAGTTTTATCTGCAAAGCCTCCGCAGAAACAAGCATCAATGATAATACAGGTTTCTTGTGATTTCATAGGCCCCAGGATTTTTCCTAGTTCCCGGTCGCTCAGTATATCGTCCCATAGGAAAATATGGCTACGTTCCAATATTTTACCACCGGTGTACGTGTTATTGAGATCACCATATCCATGGTTGTAAAACCAGATAAAAACCTCACTATCTCGGTAATCATTAGATGCTTCAATAACATGGGTGAGCGTGTTTTCAACGTTGTCACGGGTCGCGCTCCCATAGGTAATATCATATTCATGGGGTCGTTCCTGCAGGGTCATAACACGTTCTCCGAACCCGTTGTTACTACGTATCCATCCATCGTCAAATAAGATAGCAATGTTTGATGTCGGATATCCCGCGGATTCAACAAGGTAGGCGGCTATACGTTCAGCGAGTTTGAGTCCCCCGTTACCAAGTTTGCTGTCATTGTCTTTTGGGAAGTTAGCCGCAGCGACAAACACCGCCCAGCGATGTTTATCCGATTCTACAGTTTCAGGATTTTGAACTTTGATTGTTATCTGTTGTGTTTCTGAGTAGGATTTGCCATCCGAGGCGCGAGCGGAAATCATATACACTCCATCATGGATAAGATAGACGGGCCATTCATAGCTCCACAGAGTTGTATCAGAGGCGATCTCCCAGGGTCCATCATTGATACGTATTTCTACCGCTACGATTTCCTGGTCGCCATCTGCATCAGTGGCTGTTCCACTGATCATAACAAGATGTGATACTGTTGCGTTATCCTTGGGGTGTGTTATGGTAACCACTGGTGGATGGTTCTGATCAGCAGGTTCTTGATCAATGCATCCTGCTAGTCCACCTACTAAAAGCATGCAAATTACTAGTACAATACATGGATGAGTAGCCATAGAGATTCTATATTATAATTTGTATTTATACTTTAAAATACTTATGTTACAGGTGGTACCGGAAAAAGTGGTGGTTGTTAGGGTTTTTTAGGGGTGAAGTGTTCGTAGCCTTTTTTTGGTAACGGTTTTTTTGTTGTGCCTGTTTGTAAAGTTATATCATTAATTTTTGTAACCGTTCCGATAGCTGTGATACTGGTTTTTGTGGTTTTCAGGCTATGCTGTAGTTGTTCAAAGCATTCCGATGGTAACGTGACAAGAAGCTCGTAGTCCCCACCGGTGTGTAAAGCGAATTCTGCAGGGTTTAACTGATGTTTTGTAGATGTTTTTGTTGCATTGCTGCTGATAGGAAGCTTGTTTTGTTGTATTTCAAATCCAACATGGTTTATTTTTTGGAGTTGATGCAGGGAAGAGGAAAGCCCATCTGAAAGGTCCATAGCACTGGTGATACAGTGTGTTTGTGCAAGGAGCCTTCCTTCGGGTATTCTCGGCTGCGGTTGGAAGAGTTTACTGGATAGTTGGTTGTTTGACATATGGTTTTTTAGAAGATGAAGTGCAAGTCCAGCATCACCAAGAGTACCAGTTACCGCAATGATGTCACCTGGTTGTGCACCAGTACGTGACATATACTCTTTTTTGGGGACAGCCCCGATGCTAGTACCTGTAAGAATAAGTTGGGGTGTTTCTTTGGTGTCCCCTCCAATGATATGGGTGCCATAGGATGTTGCACAGGTTTCTGCGCCTTGTATGATTTCAGTTAAAAAGGATTCTTTGGTATCCGCGGGTAGTCCCATGGCAAGGAGTACCCCATACGGTATGCCTCCTTTTGCAGCGATATCACTAAGGTTTATTGCGGTGATGAACCAGCCGATTTGAAACGATGTCATTTGAGGGTGTATATGGGTTTGTTGGGAAATCATGTCGGTTGAAAGAAGTAGGTATTGATCATTATATTCTATTGCTGCGCAGTCGTCGCCAATGCCCAGTGTTTTAGTATCTGATGATAGATGGCGTATAAGGTTTTCGATGATTTTTCTTTCACCAAGTTCTGAAAGTTTCACAATTTCATATTAATAGATGGGCATTCAAAAAGTTTATCACAGGATTTCGTGTTTGATGGTCTACAAAATCTTTGGGTGACGGTATTTGAAAAAAATGACATACGCAGAAAGCGGCGTGGACATTGATAAGGAGGAGCAAGCAATACAAGGGTTGCTTTCTCGTATTAAACATACGCGTAAGGATGTGATTGGTAAACCACTTGCGGGGCATTACGCAGGCATGGTAGAGTTTGGCGACTATGCATTAGTGTTATGCACGGATGGGGTAGGCAGTAAAGTGAAAATCGCGGATACTATGAAAAAATGGGATACCGTTGGTATCGATTGTATCGCAATGAATGTGAATGATGCGCTGTGTGTAGGCGCGGAGCCACTCGCATTTGTTGATTATCTGGCGATTGATACCCCAGATCCACGGGTGACACAGGAGCTGGGTAAGGGCTTGGAGATGGGTGCGCGACAGGCGAACATCTCCATTATTGGTGGTGAGACCGCGTCGCTCCCTGAGATTATCACCGGTTTTGACCTTGCAGGGACCTGTCTTGCGTATGTACAGAAAAATAAGATTATACTGGGCGATGCTATAAGAGCAGGTGATGTAATCATCGGCTTGCAAAGCAGCGGTATTCATTCTAACGGATACACGCTTGTTCGTAAGGTGATAGAACAAACCAATCTTTCATATACTGACACGTTTCCTGATGAGATATATCCCGGGAAAACTATTGGTGAAGTGCTTCTCACACCAACCCAGATTTATGTAAAAGAAATTATAGCGTTATTCAAAGAAATCACGGTGCATGGTCTGGCGCATATTACGGGTGGAGGATTGCGTAATCTATCTCGTTTGCATAAAAAACGTCGGTTTGTGATCACTGATCCATTTGAGCCACAGCCAGTTTTTAGCTTTTTACAGAACCTCGGGGGTATCGATGATAAAGAAATGTATCAAACATTTAACATGGGTATGGGTTTAGCTGTGGTCGTATCAAAAAAAGATGCGGAACATGCCCTAGCTGTTTTGAAGAAACATTCCCCGGTTGATGCGCGTATCGTAGGTCATATGGAGAAGGGGTACGGTGTGCTATTGAAGCCGTTAAATGTAACCTATTAAGTGGTTATGAGGAACACGGTTATAATGCCAACAAGAAGGGGTTGATGTAAAACATAAGTACTGAGTGCATGTCGACCTAAAAACGAAAACGGTTTCACCAGCATGTTATGCCTATGGTTTTGCAGAGTGAACTGCCGTTGATAGTCTGTGTAAAACATGTTCCCTAGTGCGATACCAATGAGTACGACACCGAACCAGGGTAACAATGGATAGTAATCAACCGTGTAGAAACCCAGTGGGGTAATACCCGCCCAGATAAGAAGAATCGTGTTAATCTTCAGAGAGGATACTATTGTCCCTATGATGATGAAAATGATGCCGAGGAGGATGTTGAACCATCGGTAAGATAGGAAAGGTATCGCAAGAATAATAGACACACCTATGAGATGGAGTATACCAAAAATAATGAATCCTTCCTGTAAATACAACCAGGTTCCTATGGTAATAATGATCCCTAAACCGAGTATTTTTAGACCACGTATGAAAAAGTAATAACAGATACGCCTCTGGGGCATCGTTTGTTTCCGTCGTTGGTAACTTAACGTAAGTGAGATGCCAACGAGCATTAGAAATAATGTTCCTATGGGGTAGGCAAGCTGATGGAAAAAAGGGATGTTTTGTCTGATAGAAAGTATGTTAAAAAAATTCAGATCATATAGCGTGTGGAATGCGATCATGCTGAGTACGGCGATGCCTCTGAGTAGATCTATTTCCCAGAAGCGAAAAGTTTGGTTGTCATCTATAGATGCTGAGTTGATGTTTATGTTCACGGTGTAGCGTTAATTAGCTGGTGGTATAAAAAAGAGTAGCGGGGAGTGG
>CAZRMY010000072.1:0-9529 GCA_964601295.1 uncultured Thermoplasmatales archaeon
ACCGATTCAACAACCGCTTCCCCGCTATCGTATACAACGCCGCCATCAACGCCGCAACAAACACACCAAGCGCACCACCAATATATTCCACCTCCAAAATCGCACCCGCCGTCCCCGCAACAGAAATCACCACCACCCCACACAACGACAACAACACCCCACACAAAATCTTACCCGTAATACGCTCACTTAAAAATATCACAGAAAACACCACCACCAACACCGGCACGGTCGCAATAATAAGACTTGCCACCGGCGGGGACACATACTGCTCACCAAAATTCAACCCCAGATGATACACAATAATCCCAAAAAAACCCAATACAAACAACGGAATCACATCTTTCCTCTGCGGACGCGGAAACCACCGGGGAAACAACAGAAACAACACACCAACCGCAGAACACACCACCACAAAACGCATAATAGTAAGATTAACAAACGACAAATCACGCAACGCCAGATAAATAAACGGAAACGCCAACGCCCATGACACAATCGCCAACGCTAACAACGGATGAAAATATTTGCTAATATACCGATGTGGCCGGGTAATTGTCATATCAACTATCAGGCATGCATATAATTACTACTCAAAAACACTTGCATTACACACTATAAAAAAAATAACGCACAGTAATTTACTCACCATCATTAATAAAAATATCACGCAGAGGAATATACGCAAGCAACAACGCAATAAACAACCAGATAATCAACCCTGGAATAACTGGTGCAACCGGAAACACCGCAAGATTAACACCCAACACCACTAACACGGCAATCACCACACCCATAAGCGCCTCACCAGCAACCAGTCCCGCAGTAAACAACAACCCCGTGCGGATAACCTTCTCATGCGGTTTAATATCAGTTTGTTTAATCGCCAGCTCCCAGTCACTAATTTCTTCCTCCTCCGCAGTACCAAACCGTTTTTTCAAAAACCTATCCGTCACATGCCGCACAATACCACCCGCAAAAATCGGCACACTCAACGTAAACGGCAGATAAATCCCAATCGCCACCGGCAACACCGGCAAATCAATCAAAATCAACACTACCGCCAACACCGCACCCACAATCACATACGGCCATAACATTTCACCACCAAGCACCCCCTGCACAATCCCCTTCATAAGAAACGCCTGCGGCGCCGGAAGCTGCCGGCTCCCAATCTCAAACGCCTGATGCAACACACCAACTACCACACCAACAACTACCGAGATAGCAATCACGCCAAACGTCATAGAAATCTGTAACCGCCGCGGTGTCGCCCCAATCATATGACCACACGCCATAGACTGCAACAAATCACCAGAAATCGACCCACCTATCGCAATCACCGCCGAAATAAAAATCACCACCGCCATACCCGCTACACCCGTCACCCCAAAACCAAGCATAATCAAACTCACCACTAACAACACCGCTACCGTAACACCCGATATCGGACAATTAGATGATCCCACCAAACCTGTTAGGTACCCCGCAAGCGCACTAGCAATAAACGCAAACACAATAGTAAGCGCGGCCATCAACAAGGACACGCCATACAACCCCGACAACCAGACATATAACAAATACACCGGGATAACCATAAGCACAATCAACACAAACACCAGTTTATAGCTCACATCACGATCCGTTCGTTTCTTCGTTACACCTGGCCCCTCACGAATCCCCATAATCGCCTCTCGGACACTACCAACAAGATTCATACGGATCGTCCAAATCGCCCACAAACCTCCAACCAACATCGCCCCAACACCGATATACCGCACCTGCTCACCCCACACAGTATAAAAACCGCCAATAAGCTCTCCCAACCCTGCATACTCAGGAAGCGGCAACGGCAACCCTGTTGCCAACACAATTAACGGGGCGATAATCACCCAGCCGATCAACCCACCTACCAGCACAAACGAGGCGATACGCGGTCCAATAATCCATCCCACACCAAGTAACGCTGGTGATGTAGTAAGCCCCCCATAAAACCAACTCTCATGAAACTCCCCAACCAATGCATACCTCCCAATATTCACCATCCCTTCAATAGTCCCCCTGAAAATATTCAACGCCAATTCGCCAAACTTATATATCCCCGCAAACACCGCACCAAGAACCAACCAAATACCACGGATCTCACTCTCACGATGCACCGCAGATGTCTCCTCCCCACCAACCGTCGTAGTTAACACCGCAGCAACCGCAATACCCTCAGGAAACGGTAAATCCGTGTTTACCACCAACGCGCGACGTAACGGCACCATCCATAGCACACCCAATATACCACCAAAAAGCGAAATCAACATCGTCTCCATATACTGAATCTCTGTCCACGCACCAAGCAACACCAACGCCGGGATCGTAAAAATAACCCCAGCCGCAACACATTCACCCGCTGCAGCACCCATCGTCGCTAGATTAACCTCAAGAATCGTGCCCTTAAACGGCCGCAACAATGCCAATGCCATCACCGCACCAGGGATAATCGCCGATACGGTCATACCTGCATACAATCCAAGATATGCATTAGCTGCACCCAACACCACCGCAAGCAGCACACCCACTAACACAGCTTTAAGCGTAAGCTCAGGAATATCCCGGTTAGAGGGAATAAATGAAGGAAACTGCTCACGAGACACCATTTTATCCTAGCTAATATATAAATATTAAATATACATTATTAAAACTTGCCCTAAACACCAAAAATATGAGGAAGAAAAATTGTATAACAAAATTTATATACATGTATCCATTATATAACTCATAGGAATGGGGGAGTAAATTCCTTTTTACAAAAATCTCTCCTCACCACCTTCAATCCCCCATTCTCTCCTAATTACCCACACAAAAATTCTTACACCAAACGATTTTATGCTAACAAAATTTTTTCAGCACGCTTAGCCACCACATCACGAAAACGCTCATCAGTAACCACCATCACCAACCAATCCGGCGCCACCCGTGACCGAATCGCTCCAGCAACCGGCGTAAACGCATCCAACTGTTTCACACCACCCTCCTCAACAATACCTACATCAGCTAAATTCAACCGCGGCTCAGCACGCAACAACTCCTGCCGCGGCACATCAATAATCACATGACCACGAGGAATATCCAATGCTTCCTCCAACTCTCGCTCCTTAGCCCGACGTTGCTCAACACCATCCAACGACCGAGCCAACGCTACCTTCTCATCATCTGCATCCGCAAAAGAAACCGCAAACGCCTGCTTAAAAAGCTCCCGATACTTCAACCGGGTGACAATCTCCCGCTGAAACTCACCCAACTTTCGTAACTCCACCAGAATCTCTGCATCAGTCATCCGGAAAAACTCAAACGGCTTTACATCATCCAACAACGCAATCGCCCGAGACAACATCAACTCGGCAATACGCACCGTTTTATGAAAATACACAGAAGAATACATCAACCCACGAGCCACCAACATGTTCTCAACAGACCCTACACCCTTACGATCCACCACTAATCGGCCATCATGCACACGCATCATCTGCAGCAACCGACTAGTATCCACCATCCCATACGCCACACCCGTATAATACGCATCACGAATCAAATAATCCAACTGATCAACATCCACTGAACTATTCAACATCTGACTCAAATACGAATGATGCCCAACCTTCCCACGGATAATATCAATAACCCACGATACATCCAAACCATGCCGGTTAAGCACCTCCACAACACTATCACTATCAATAAACGACTGCTCAAAATCATAAAACACTTGATACTTACCCAACAACAACTCCTCGGTTAAATCAACATGATCAACACCGAAGATTTCCTCCAGATTCGACTCCAATGTATGTGAAAACGGCCCATGACCAATATCATGTAACAACCCTGCACATACCACATGCCGCCGCTCATCATCAGGTAACCCCAAACTGTCAGCCACCTGCCAAGCAAGATGAAACACCCCTAGCGAGTGCTCCAGACGTGTATGATGTGCACCAGGAAACACCAGATGTGCAAAACCTAATTGTTTGATATTATATAACCGCTGCATCTCATAAGCATCTAACAACTCAATAAACATATCAGCTATCTTAATATCACCATGAATCGGATCACGAACAAACTTCACCTCAGGCGCCATACTACCAGTATCCCTCAACAATGACCATACAGCTCAGATACCATATCTTCCACACACATACAAGCAACAGTTGAAATACCTTTTGAAAAAACAATGCACATAGACTTAAAAATACTCATAGCATATAGAACTACCCAGAAACCTGGAGGCAGCATCATGGAACCAGCAACATTATTCTCCCTTGAACAATGCCCAAAATGCACCCAAACCAAACAACTCATATCAGACAATGATCCAATAACCATCGTCACATTCCCTCACGATATCAACCAATGGAGCAAAGAAGACATCGAACTCGCCCGGTCTCATAACGTGTTTGAAGATCTGCAGAAAACCGCTCCAATTCTCTGGAAAAACGGTGAAAAAATCATTGGATATCTTCGCATACGAAAATGGCTACAAGACCATAAAAACTAAGGCTTTTTCTGACCGAATTCCACATCAAATCGAGCAAGAACCTGCTGCATTGATGTATACCATGATTCAATACATGATGCAAGCTGGTTTTTCACCTGATCCGGGTCTTTACAGACATAGGTGTAATAATAGCCCCCTGACTTGATAGTTTTCGTGTGTTTTTCACATAATCCGCAGTCGGTGAGACGCTGCAATGACCGATACACTGTGCTGCGCTCCCTATCAAGAAGATGAGCTAGTTGCTGTGTACGCATTTCACCCTGTTCCTGAAGCGTCTTGTATACAAGTATATCTAGATTAGTAAAATTGAATAGACTTTGGATGACATCCGCACATGACGTACCGGACGAGGGCTGAATGGGTTTCATAGCTATCAAAGCAAGTATATAGATTGTTTAGCGAAACGTTGAAGAGATATATAATGGTTGTGCGAAAAATATGCACAAACGTTATATAGAGGAAATAATATAACCCCCGTCTATTATGGATGAACTAGAAGAACTTCGGAATAAAAAATTAGAAAATCTGAAAAAACAATACTTAAAAGGAGAACAAACCATGGAAAAAGAAATGCCAAACACCCCATTAGAAGTAAACGACGCGAATTTTACTGAAACTGTCACTAAATTTAACATGCTTGTCATAGACTGCTGGGCACCCTGGTGCGGACCCTGTAGGATGATACATCCAATCGTTGAAGAACTAGCCCAAGAGATGCAAGGCAAAATTGTCTTTGGAAAACTCAACGTAGATGACAACAAAGCCACAGCAGCAAAATATGGTATTATGAGCATTCCTTCTCTTCTCGTATTTAAAAATGGAAAACACGTCGATACAATTATAGGCGCCATGCCTAAACCAATGCTAGAATCAAAACTCCAACCTCATCTATAATCATTGATAACAAAATCATACCAAAAGCTGAAAAAAATGACTCGGAAACGGTCGCAACACCACCCGCAGAAAAAAACAAAAGAGCAAAAAAAACATATTATATATATTACAGTTGCAGTTATCATCATCGTAATAATTGCAGCTCTCGTTTTAATACAAGACCCCACTCATTCAAATGATAATAACACCTCAAACTCTACCAATGATGAAACCTGGCTTTTTGCTATGGACACTCGATCCGAATACGTTGGTGGAAAAAATGAATACCAAACAGGGTATATCCCAACATTAGTCATAATAGATATTGACGGCAACATTGTGCATAAATCAGCAGGAGTTCACACCAAAAGCGAATTAATGAATCTCGTTGAAGACGCTAAAGAGTCTTCAGGGGGAAGATCAAAAGCACCTAATTTCACCCTTGAAACTTTATATGGCAACCAATTCACTTTGTCAGACTACCGAGGGATACCCGTTATCCTAGATTTAATGGCAGTTCGTTGCCCCCCTTGTGAACAACAAATGCCCGAGCTACAAAAACTAAAAAAAGCATTAGGCAGCGAAATTGTTATCCTCTCAATCGATGTTGATGGTGCATCCGGCTCTGAAAAACCTCAAGACGTTATAAACGCATTTGCTGAATACATAAAAGAGGAATAAAAATGAAGACTCAAAAAAGAAAAAAAATAGTAACGCTGCATTTTCTTACCATAATGGCAATGACTCTTGTTCTTTTTGTATCTGTTGCCAGCGCAATTCCTACTATTGAACTAGATCCAGAACAGCCAAAACCCTTAGAATCGGTAACGTTCACAGCAACATTATCAGACGTAGAAAACATCGAAAAAGTCACTATTCGTGTCCAAGAATGTGGCAACGAACCAGGCATTGGCTATATTTGTTATGCAGATGAATTTAATACCACCATGACAGAATCAAGTCAAAACGTGTACACCGCCTCAATTGAACTAAGACACGAAAATGCGATAGAAATAAAGTACCAACTAAGATATCTCACCGATCAAGGATGGATTTCTTATCCAGAAGGTGATTTGATGAAAGTTGATTTAGACACCTCCGAAGAACCCAACGGTAATACAAATGGAAACGATGATACAAATCAAAATACTCCAGGTTTTGAGCTCATGAGTATCATAGCAGCTGTATCGTTGATAGTTTGGTTTTCACGTAAACGATTCACATGAAAATTGGGGTGAAACGCTGGTTTTCACAGGTCTTCCTGTTATTGTTAGCTAATCTTGGAGTAGCGAATATTAAAACCGGGTTATGTTTTCCGTTTTTTTACTGCCATTCCTGCCCTACAGCAAGCGCTGCATGTCCGCTTCGAGCATTCGAAGTGAGCATATACAAAGGGAACAGTAATTGGAAATTATTCGTATACCCACTTCTTATTTTAGGCCTTGTAGGATTAATATCCGGACGAATGGTCTGCGGTTGGGCATGTCCTATTGGACTGCTACAACGGGCAACGGGGTACATCCCACGGAAACTTAAGCAAAAATTCCCACAGATCAACTCATGGGGTACACATAAACTTGAGCGGTATCTAAGATATACCAAGTATTTCGTGTTACTCGGTCTGGTTTTTGTGACCACCTATCTGCTGGGTTTTATGTTCACCGATATCTGCCCCGTAGGTTTTCTTGTGGGAACATTACCGATATTAGCATTAAACCCGGGTCAATTTGTGCCAAACCCCTTTTTCATCGTTGGTCTGGTAATTTTTCTGTTATTTATCATATTAATTTTCCTCGTTGAACGAGGATGGTGCCGATATTTCTGTCCTATCGGCGCGCTGTTAGCACCATTCAACAAAGTAAGTATGGTGTATGTTGATGTAGATAAAAGCCAATGTGTCCGCTGTTACGCATGCTCAAAAGTCTGCCCGATGGGCATTGATATACCCAATATGCATCGAGATCCAGAATGTATACTCTGCGGGAAATGTGTAGCAGTATGCCCCCAAAATATTATTACATATAAAAAGGTGTAAAAGTAATGAACGTGCTGCAAATAGCTCAAATCACTGGCGTAATAACTATAGTAGTTCTCGGCTCAGGGCTCCTGCTTTACACGGACATATATGAAGATGTACAACACGGGATTGTTGAAGTGCTATGTCTCAGCTGCATTAAACTTGAACCTGCCACCATCGTAGAGTTTGCTTTTGACACCGCTACTGGTGAACCGCATGTTGATTTTGTGTTGGAAAACCTGAGCAACGGGGTTGTTTTTTTACATTACAGTGAGGATGCCTGTGCAGCCTGTGATATCATGGAACCCGTCATAAAAGATTTATTTAACGTGGATTTTCCTAAACAGGGACATGCCTGGAACACGGTCACCTACCATGGTGAAACCCTGACGCATATTTACATAAATATCGATCACTCGCCAGAGTATCTCGCAGACTCATTTCCAATATACGACAAAGATCAGATAGCAGGGTTACCCACCTTTAGTGTGGTAACCTTAGGATATGACCGTGGGATTATCAAACCCAGCTATACCTCAGTTTATGGCACCCTAGCTTTAGATACCAACGAGGAGCGTCAACAATTTTTTGCTGAGCTCGTCCATGAAGCACAACAAATGTATACGGAAAATAAACCGGGCTATGACCCCGATTGATAAAAAAAGAGATAACGAGTTAACAAGACTATATCTCGTTGTTTTTTATCTTTTGTTTCAGGATATCAAACTGCTCCCGAGTCAATGTACACACGTTATCTTTCTCGCCAATAACAACTTTATCCTCTTGAACGTCCACAACAGGGCATTTAGGAGGAATGCACACGCCGTCATTACATAATACAATTTTCATTATTTCTTACACCTCAAATGATTAACACATGTTAAAATTAAGGCTGTGCATCTTATATAATTTTCGGTAACCCGCCAACCAACCACTAAATGTAACCCTGTGATTTTAACCAGGCTTCAATCCGTTTCATACTCTCAGAATAAGATATCCTTGGTGCATAATCAAGTAGTTCCTCAGCTTGTTTGATAGACACACCATTTTTCCGGGTGAGTAGATCCACTGCTAGCGGGGTCAACACTGGTTTTTTACCTAACACATAAAACTGTAGCATCGACCAACGGCTCACAAAATACGCCATAGGATATGAGATAGTACGAGAAATCTGTTTCCCAATCGCCCACATTGATAACTGATTAAGATACTGCTCCCAGGTGGTGTTATTATCACCATCCGTAACCGTGATAATTTCACCAACACAACCTGAATATTTCAGCGTTGCAGCTAATGTATCACCTAAATTATCAATATACGTATGAAGAAAAATCCCTTGACCATGATCAATCAACGCTACATGATGCTTTTTAATCGCCTTAAACAAACGAAGTACCCATACCGAATGACCCGGGCCAAACACATTACCCGGTCGGATTATCACCACCGGCATACCTGAGTCTTGCTGTTCACGTAGTACTAACCGTTCAGCCATTTTTTTCGAGCGACTATACCCATCAGCACCATGAGATGTTGGAATATGCCCCAAATACACAAATCGGTTGACATCCCGCTGCGTACATAGCCTTAGCAGATGCTGTGTGCCTGCGACATTCACCGGGTAGAACTCATGCCATAGCCCATAATCACGAACACGCGCTGCACAATGAAACACCGCCGTAAAATCAACATCTGCCACGGCCTGCTTCACAGTCTCATAATCACTAATATCCGCAAAAATATAGTGCAATCGCTTATGTGAACTATCAGATGGTTTGAATTTATGAACAAGCCCGATCACCTTGTGACCATCAGCAAGCAACCGTTGTACGAGATGACCTCCTATATACCCTGCTGCACCAGTAACTAAAACGTTCATGTACCCTCACTAAACTCAAATCGAGCGCGCAACAGATACTGTAACAACAAGGTTACACCAACTGCTGCCACAAGCATGCCTACAGTATATAGGCTAAGAGAGATCACACCTATAATAACACCTGAGGCAAATATCACGCGTTCCACTACTAATATCTCATGTGCATACAATGCCTGACGTCGTGTAAGCCGCTGTTGATTCCTCCACAAGA
>CAZRMY010000073.1:0-7493 GCA_964601295.1 uncultured Thermoplasmatales archaeon
GGTTTTATATCCCCCGGGCACGTAAGCGCTGTCATAGGCAGCGCCGCCTATCAATTTATACCCGAAAGGTACAATGTTGCCTGTGCGGTCAGCGGTTTTGAGCCGGTTGATATTCTGCAGTCCATATTTATGCTTGTAAGAATACTCGCAGGGAAAGAAAAACCCTGTGTAAAAAACCAGTACGCAAGGGTGGTAAAAAAACACGGTAACAGGAAAGCCCTTGCACTTATTTCTGATCTAATCTATGGAGAAAAACCATCATGGAAAGACCCAGTGAAATATTCGTTCACTGTAGGCGGTAAAGATGGGGTACCGTATCCGGTGGATCGGAGGGTTATGGATGAGGCAACTGACATTTTACAGCAAGGGATACAGCAGGCACAACTGGGAAAAAAGGATAAATTACGAGCGATACAACGCTTGAGAACTATTATTCCTGCCTATTCCGTTTAAAACACGGTGTCAAAGGTTGAAATAATTCATTGGATCCTCCCAATACTTTTTTAATATGTTAGTATATTGCTTCTGTCTTGTATGTCAGCTAAGAAAAAAGATAGCTCCCGTAAGCGATCGCGACCAACGGAACCAACATCAGTGATTCCGAAGAATAATAAAACACTTATGAGTATTATTGCGGTTATTCTCTTGATAGTTATTGCCGCTTCTGTGTATATGATTGTTTCTGGAGGTGATTCCTCAGGAGATACGGGTGGGGATAACCCGATAGCTGTTTTTGATACTACGATGGGAGAATTTAAGATTGAATTATATGAAGATAAGACTCCTATAACAGTTGCTAATTTTGTTAAATTAGTTAATGATGGATTCTATGATGGTATGAATTTTTATAGAATTTCAGATGATTTTATGATCCAAGCTGGACGATACTATCCAGATGGAACACAAGCTCAAAGCCCCTATGGTAGCATTGAATTTGAAGCCCATCCTGATGTTTTGCATGTAGATGGTGCTATATCAATGGCAAGAAGTACCGATCCAAATAGTGCAAGTGCAGAATTCTTTATTTGTGATGAAGCACAAAGAGGTCTTGATGATGACTATAATCAAGAAAATTATGGTCAGAGAGGTTATACAGCATTTGGGGCGTGTATTGAGGGATTAGATGTGATTCATACTATTGCAGCTCAACCGCATGATGGATCGCACCCGGCAGGAGGCGGAAAACCATACGAAGATATTATAATCAATAGTATTACAATCGAATAAAAAACAATGAGATTTTGAAATTATGACAAATAAAATAGCAGTATTTAATACAAATAAAGGCAGTTTTAAAGTTGAATTATTTGAAGATAAAGCACCAGTAACAGCAAAGAATTTTATTGATCTTGTAAACAAAGGATTCTATAATGGACTAACCTTCCATCGAATAATTCCAAACTTTATGATTCAATGTGGATGCCCTGATGGAATAGGAACAGGTGGACCAGGGTATACAATTAAAGACGAATTTCATGATGATCTAAGTAACATACGAGGAACCTTGTCTATGGCAAATCGTGGTCCAAATACAGGCGGAAGCCAGTTTTTCATTAATTTAACAGATAATACATATCTTGATCACAATAAACCACCGACATCAAGTAAACATCCCGTATTTGGAAAAGTGGTTCAGGGTATGGATGTGGTTTATACGATTTCAAAAGTACAAACAGGGAGAAATGATAAACCACTTGATGATGTCATTATTAATAAAATCACCTTAGAATAATACAGACTGTGGAAATATATGGCAATCCTATCTGATATTGATATTCAAAATTCAATGAAAGAAAATGATCTAGGAATTGAACCTTTTGTTGAAAAAAATTTAACACCTAACGGCTATGATTTGTCTATTGATGAAATTTTTTTGAAGAGAACGGGGACGTATGTAAAAAGTGGCGTTGCTGTGGTTCCGCCGCTTTCATGGTTTGCGATTAGCACCAAAGAGTTTGTGAAGATGGGTCCTCAGATTGCGAGTCAGTTGTGGATTCGGTCAAGTTATGCACGAAAAGGAGTAATAGCAAGTTTCGGGAAAGTGGATGCAGGGTTTCATGGGACGTTGACGATTAGTTGTTTTAATGCAACTGATGATGCGGTTGAAATTCCGATTGGTGATCGGTTTTGTCAGATTGTGTTTGAGCGTCTTGAATCTATGCCTTCAGAGCTGTATGATAGTAAATCGGGGACATATCAGAATCAACGTGGGGTTAAACTCAAATAAGATTATGATAAGATTTTCCGTGCAAAAGTAAGATATCCCGTGTGCCCCAGCATGTCAAAACTTGGTCGCGTTCCGTGATCAGATATGATCATTTCACGTTGAATGGTTTCCAGTGTTTTAAGTTCGATAAATGGATGTTTCCGTATGGTGTGAACTGTTTGTTCTACTTGTGAGATTAAGGGTGAATATGTGCAGAGGTAGCCGCCGGGTTTTAGCGCGTTCCATGCATGTGTGATAACGTTCCAGGGATTTGGTATATCAAGTATGATGGCATCAAGATTTTTTTCATTGATTTTTTCGGTGACATCCTGATGGACAATGGTGACAACTTGTTGAAGATTGTGTTGTGTGAGGTTGCGTTGTGCATGGGTGATGAAATCTTGCCTGGTTTCATATGATATTACTGAGCCGGTTGGTGCTACCATGGTTGCTAGTGCGGTGGTGAGTGCTGCGGATCCGATTCCTGCTTCAAGTACGTTGCTGCCGGGTTGAATTGAGCAGTTGATGATGATATGGGCGGTGTCTTTGGGGAGAATAATTTGTGCTTTGCGTTTGATGGTTTGCAGTCTGTCTGGTAGTGATGGTGGGAGAATCCAGAATTTTTTAGATCCGATGGTGTATTGTTTGCCATACTGTTTGTCGATAAGCGTAGCAGGATCTATGACGCCGACGCCTTTTATTTTATCTGTTTTTGCTGTGGTGTCAACAAGATATTTACGGTGTTTTTCATCGATAAGTATGATGCTGTCGCCTTGTTTTACGTGTGTTTTCATTGATATGCCTCATTGAAATCTGGGAGTGAGCCGAAGCTGAGGAGTTCCAGATCTAGTTGGTCGTACCAGGTTTGTTTACACTCGCAGGTTAGATCAGTTAATGTCTGCGGTTTTTGTGTGAGAGAAAACTGTTTGATGGCGGTAAGCGCAGGTGTGTTGCATGCTGGGCAGTTGTGTGCCCCGCGTTTTTTTCCTCCACCTGAGATATCGCATTTGATGTACACGTTTGGGTTGATTGCATAGCTTTTTTTTAGTATTTCTATTATGGTCCAGAGCCATGGCGGGCGGTATTGATGGCGTTTCCAGAGGTATTCAACAAGTGTACCACGTTGGATGTTTACGGGGTTGAAAGAAATAGTATGAGTGAGTGATGATATTTGCTGTACGGTGGACAGTGCATCGGTTATTGCTTGTTTTTCTGTGAGAAACGGTGGTTTGATGAGTACGTAGGTTTTTATTTTGGCGTGATAGTCTTTGAGGAGGCGTGTTGCTTTTTGGTATGCTTTGAAGGTGAATCCTTTGTTTATTGCCTGCTGTCGTATAGTGTCGTTTGCTGTTTCCAGGCCGATGCCAACTTCAAGTGTGGTTGATCCCAGGTATTGTTTGGTTTTTTTAAGTGTGGCGGGTGCGATGTATTCCGGGCGTGATTCTACTGATATACATTCTGCGTGTTTTTTGAGTGTGGTTAATATTTTTTTCTGAATAGTTGGGTGGATTTCGTTTGGGTCAAAGAAGCTGCCTGAGTTGAAGATTTTGATGAGTTTTTGATTCTGGTATTTTTCAAGGGCGATAGTGAGTTGGTTGAGTAAGTCCTCTTGTGTTACCGGTGTGGTGGCGCTGTCGTTGTGGTAGCCGCACATGGTGCAGCCAGCGTGGTGGGACCAGTTGCAGCCGTTGGTTCTAAAAATGATTACGTAGGCTTCAGTAGGTGTATTGTTAAGTCGGTCGGGTTCTGCCCAGCAGCTAACGGGTTGTCGGGGGTTGTGTTTTTTTGTGGGGTGATGGTGTTTGAGCTGCTGGCATAACTGGGTTATTGGTTCCATGGTTAGCGGTGTTTATCTTTTCTGCTGTATTTAATGATTATAGCAGTTGCGATGAGTGATATGAGGAATATGATAAGTTCGAATCCAGGTACGCGGATGATTTCAGGTTGAGGGAGTGTTATCTCAGGTATATCAAGGTCGATACCTATGTTTGGTGTGTTGCTGACGTTGAAGTAATAGGTGGTGTTATCGATAATGGTGTTGTTGAATTCTTGTTTGAGATTGGTGAAATAATGATATACTTCTCCGTAGACGTGTACGGTTGCGTTACTATCTGGCTCCCAGCCAACATATCTTGCTGATGTTTCGTAGAAATTTTTGTCTCCCAGGGTTACATTGATTTCAGGTCCGTTATTAACGGTGTAGTATAATCGATCGATATTTGCGTCGCTGCTGAAGCGTATTGGTGTGTCTTCAATTATCGGTGGTCCTGGTGGCGTTTGTGCATCAGCGGGCCAGGATAATCGTATGGTGTCGTTTGCATAGGTGAAGTTACCGGTTTTTTTTGTCATGCGACCTGATGCATCGGTTGCAGTGAGTGTGTAGCTGAAGTGTCCCATAATGTTTTGTGGGTTGGTGTATTCGTACATAAAAATAGCATCGGTATAGGTGAAACTGGGTGTATGGTTAGCCTGGTTTGGGTCTATAATATTGAAGTGTATGTTGTCTTTGGTAATGCCGACGTTATCAGTGATACGAGCCACTATTTTTACGGTTCCTCCAGGTTCTTGCATATCCGGTAAGGTTGCAATGGTTACCACCGGGTCTGCGTCGTCATAGATAGGTGGGTTTACTAGTACGATAAAGACGAGTAACCAGGTGAGAAAATAGATCGCGTACGAGCCGAACCATCCTTTCCGTCCAAAATCTGTTAGGTCAATTTGTAGTCGTGCGAACACATAGCGGATCCATGAAGCGTTAAACACGCCGACGAGTAATACTAGCTCCCATCGGAGAAAACTTCCTTCTAAAAGCATCCAGAAGCCAAAAGAGATGAATGCGATGATTAAACCCAATATAAACGAGATGAACAATGTTTTGATGTTACGGCGTTCTTTCTGCACATATTTTTTTTCGTCGAACTTAGGTATTTTAAAGTCTATTTCTTCTTCGTCTGGTTTAGATCGCCGTTTTTTTGCCATAACGTATCAAGGGGTCCATATCGACCTTCATTTAAAGGTTTTTCCAAAAAAAAGATGTTATTTCTGTTGTTTCTTGGCTTTTTTTGCTTCAGCTTTTGCTTTTTTCTTCTCGATTTTTAACCGTTCTTTTTCAAGATCTGCAGCTATTTTTGCTTGTTCTACTTCAGGATCAGTATGAACGTGGACGATTTGTTGAGCTGCGGTGAGCCCGGATCGGTATTTGTAGGTGAAGCTTACGGAGATGAGAATGTAGATGATAAGTATGATACCGCCGGTAAGGAAAAAGAGGTCGGGTATTCCGGTGTACGTGGAGATTTCAAGAAGGATACGTATGGCGAGAAGTACGCTGAGTAGGGCGGTTCCAGCCCAAGCGTGATGCCGGGCGATATCATATTGTTGTTTCAGCTGAGATAGTTCTTCTCCGGTCATACGTCTTCACAGAAAGGTTATCCCCTTGGGGAGAGTTGGAAGGTATTTGGTGAACTCTTTTGGCCATTGCTTGGGGTCAAGGCCTTTTTGTGCAAGAAATACCGCGGTCCATCGTTCTAAACCTATTCCTGAGCACCCGCTCCATAGCTGGCTTTTTTGTGCTTTGATGTTGAATGCCTGAATATATTTATCTCCTAGTATACTGAGATTTTGGAATTCCAGCCATTCTGATTTCTTTCGGTCTCCACGGTAGGGAAGGTATGCTTCGAAGTCCATCGTCCCGGTGTCTTGACTGCCTGATTCACCGGTTTTACCGGCTTGCTGCATGTACCAGGGTGTCACCCAGGCCATCCGCCAGTCAAGATCAAGGATAGTGTTGAACACATGTTTATAGCGATCGAGTAATTTATCTCGCAAGGCGAGTAGGTGCTCCCGGGTGCCAATATACACTGGTTCGATACGATGGAATTCATCTACACGTTCGATACCATGACGTCCACCGGATTCATAGCGACCTGAGTTTGCGGTGCGATCAAAGAGTAATATAGGCAGTGACTCCTCAGCGATAGTTTTTCCTTTAAAAGACCAGTAGATGACGGGACATTGGGCATAACAAATACCTGCGGTGGGAAGGCTGAGATTGTTTTCCAGTTCCTCTGCGGGTATTTCTTTGGTTATTTTTGTGAGATCGATAAAGCGTTCCCACTGTTGCACATCACGGGTAGCCGGCTCAGCAACATAATAAAACTCTCCGGGCATGCCTTCAAGGTGACCGGTTTTAAGCCAGATGTCAAAGGGAACGATATGGGAGATAATAATCTCTTGGAAGCCTAATGGTTTTAGCACCTCTTCTATAGCGATATGTTCCATGGCTTTCATCACGGCGGCAGCCTGTGGACGGTAGAACCATTTTCCTTTTGTAGGTCCTTGTTGTATCCATCCATGTTGTATCATTTCAGCTGTTGGGTCATTATTCCATATCGGTTTTTTCTCAGGGGATCCCCAGATGAGTTTCCAGAATTCTGCTTTCCCCTCATAATATTGGTTTTCGATTTTTTCTTTGACACGGTGTATCATCCGGTCGATGTAGTTGCGTCTGAGGAACTCTTCGGTGACATCAGTTAATGTCATGGTGACAGTGGTGTTTTTTATGGTGAGTGTTGCAAACGGTATGGTAATTGGTTTCAAGGGTTTTTTTTCTAATTCAAAAGTTATTGTATACCGGGGTAGGGTGATAGTGCGTACGCCGATATGGTGTTTTTTCCCAAGATCTTTGCTGAGTTTGTTTTTGATTTGTAGTAGGGCGTTATGTGCCCGGAAATCGTCATGTGAGTGAATTTCAAATGTGAGGTGTTTATCGGTTATGTTGCTGTTGGTTAATTCAGCTTTGTCTTTGAGTATAGTGGTGTTGAAATCGTTGATTACGTCTTGTATATCTTTTTTGATGGTGGTTAGTGGTGCGCTGAAGGTGAATTGTGTTTGTAGGTTGAATTGCATGGTAGAGGTGTTATCATGTGCTGCTTCTTAATTCTTATTAACAATTTTGCTGGCAATGTTGACGCAGGCGAGGTAATCGTCTAAAGTATGAAGGAGTGATTTTGCTGAATCTGCGGTGATATCCGCGGTGAGGATTTTGCCATGTGTTTGAGAGTGGACGTACTGTACATCATCGACTTGTACGGCGTGGAGAACGTCGGTTGCGTGTTTTTTACTTGGATACTCAATGGTTAGTGTGCAGGTTACCTTCATGATTGTTTCTCCTTGAGTTGCTTGGTGAGTATGGAATCTATTTTAGTGAGAAACTCTTGTTCTACATCGCGGTTGATGGTGGCGCCCGCAGCGATTTTATGTCCACCACCGTATCCCCCGATGTCATCGG
>CAZRMY010000073.1:7503-9393 GCA_964601295.1 uncultured Thermoplasmatales archaeon
ACAGTTTTTAACGCGCCGCCGAGATCTAACCCATTCTGCACGAGCCATTGGTTGCCACGAGCAGAGATGTGTATTTCAGTGGTTTTTCTACCAAGGGAGAACAATGGTTTGTGGTGATCGACCAGGAAATTTGCTGCGATGCCACAGATGACACCGCCAAGTGATGAGTCGTCGCTGTGGAAGTAGCGTAGCCCGTTGAGTTCGGTGATGCCACCGTCTGCTAGTTTTTGTAGTGCGTCGAGTATTTTTTGTTTATATTTTTTTTCTATTTGCTCTGCTTTGGTAAAAGCGGTGTGGTCTCCGAGGCATATAGAGAGCCCGAGGCCGCGATGTCCGTTTTTTCCGCAGGCATCAAGTAGATCGGCGTAACGTTCTAATTCGCAGCCGAGGTGTTCTGAGTAGTATCGTTTTCTGATTACGGTATCCAATATCAGAGGTCGCACTCCACTGGTGATAAGGGTAAACATGAGATATGAATGAAGTGGGATAAGCTCATCGTTTGTGAGTTGGTCAACAGGGTGGTCGCTTGAGAGGTTTAACTGTTTGAGCATCTGAGTTATTTGTTCAGTATTGCCTGATACGTCTTTGTAGTATGGGTCGATGGTGTAGTAGAGCGCATCTGCAAGGGTTTTGCCGTAGAGTTTTATTTTTGTTTGATCTGTAAGAAATTTTTTGGAGAGTGCAAAAGAGAGTAATTCTTTGTTATAGCCGGTCATACCGCCGATGTGCTGTTTGTCGCCTATTGCGCCTGCTAAGGCGAGTGATATTAAATCATGGTTGCGTTTATCAAGTGTTGTGGCGAATGCATAGCTGAGGGTAGCACCGCACGCGTCATAGTTACCATCATAGCCGCATTGATTTGCATTGATTTGGATGATGGTGTCTTTGGGAGTATCACGTATGTATTGATGGTGGTCAAGAATGATAACCGGACAGCTGAATGTTTCGATGTTGTCCAGTAGCGCGCTGCCCATATCTGAGAAAATAATGCAGGTATTGTTTTCTTTTTGCAGCCGCTCCATCCCTTTGTTAAATGGATTACGCATGAGTGTTGCATGGAAATCATAGCCGTTTCGATAGAGTGCCGTGCATATAATTCCAGCGGCGGTAATCCCATCTGCATCATAGTGAGAGATAACTCTAATGCGGGAGTGTGCGGGAAGCGTTTTAAGTAGTTCTACAGCGCGTGTGCAGTGTTGTTGTAGGCTATCATTCATGGAATTTACAGATGGTTAATACGGTGGATGGCTTAAAAAGATACAGGCAAAAAAATGAATGTGTGTTTTCTCATGTTTTTTTTATTCAAACATGAGTTTTGCTTGTTGCGGGCTGTATTTCCAGCCTTTGGGTAGGCGGTTTTTTGCGTGGTAGTATTTTGACAGACGCCAGATTTTTGCTTCAGTGAGTTGTAAATTCCGTCGGTTTGTAGTGTCTCCGTTGTTTGTTTCAAGGTGTTTGCGTATTTTCAAGGTTCTGTTGATAAGGTTCCGGAGGTCTTCAGGGATTTCTGATTGCATGTTGTTTTTCTCTAATATTTTTGAGACTTTTTGACCCGTGGTGATTTTGATATTTGGAATGGCGTATTGATCGCGGAGGACCATACCGATTTCGCTGGTTGATGCGCCGCTTTTCGCTAGTTCGATAACACGTGCTTCGGTTTCACGTGGGTTTAATGAGCTCCACTGGGGATGTTCTTTGCGTATTGGATGTGTTGATCCAGATTGTCCTTTTCGGCGGGCATGTATTCGAGACATAATTACGTTTCTCCAACATATTGTTTAGGTTGTGGAGTAAACCAGGAATAAAGTAATAATATATAAAAGTAGAGGTAGAACCGGCTTTGGGACAATATTATTCTATCTAGCCTTATTTGAAAAAATCAACGGGCGA
>CAZRMY010000074.1:0-9249 GCA_964601295.1 uncultured Thermoplasmatales archaeon
TTTCACTAAAAATGAAATGGAAATTACTCATATTTAATCCCTCCTCCAAAACCTCATTCAAATTAAAAAAATTAAAATCATCTAATACCGGATTTATCAAAATCATGCCTAAATTTCTTTCTTCTAATAATAATGAGGTATAGGGAAGAAAGGACTTCTGAAAATTTAGGATGATAAAATTCTTATATTTAATCAGATTTTTTTTGGTAAACACCTTATTTTCTCGTTGTTGCAACCAGCGTTTAATCTTTACAATCCCGATAACTGCTAATATGATCACACCTGCTAGATACAGATAGAAACCAAGAGCAGGACCCCAACTGGATGACATCTGCATTATTTGGTTTTCACCAGGTATGGGTATATCAACCATGCCTGATCCAAAAAAACTGCCGATGCTCGCCTGAGCAAGCTCGGTCATCCCTATAAAAAAGATGCCGAAACAAACCACCAGCATCCCATCACCAATCAGCATTAACAGTAGTGACCCTTGTTTCCCTGGAGATCGTGAACGCAGCAACGACAGTAATATTAATGCTGCTCCAACCGCAGTTAACAATGGAATAACGGTGAAGAGATCGATCAAGATGTCCGGTAGAGATGCTAACTCCCCGCCGATGACCTCTGGTGCAACAGTTAAGGTTACCATCTGGACTGAGGGCAAAAGATATATGTTAGTTGAAGTGCTGGCATCCAGCGTTGCAGTTCCCCCGTTTACTGTCCACCAGGGTAAAAACACGGCTATTACAGTTAGTACAATGCCAATGAAAACCAGCAATGAGATGCTCTGTTTCTTTTTATACGCAATCCATGCTGCACCCAGGGATATTATGACAAGAATGCTGGTCACTATTAGGGGTAACTGACTGTCTTCTGCGGTTATTAAATCAATACCGCGATCACTAACGATGTTGATGTGCTTTTGACTAATGATTAGATTGTTATGTGCTGCTTGAATCAAATATGATCCAGGTGGAACAGATAGTTCAGCAATTCCTTGTTCATCACACTCTACCGTTTGTTTCTTACCATCACGCATAAGTGATATCTTAATATCTTGTAAAGCAGTGCCTCTTCTGTTTAACGCACTGGTTTTAATACTGAACTCAACGGGAAAAGAAATGGTTTGCTCTTTTGTACTATCGGCATCAAGAACAACATTTTCCTGCAGATTCAATGATTTATAGTTGATATTCAGCGTATATGTACCCGGTGGTAACTCCTCAAATAGATAGGTGCCATGTTCTTTAGCTACAGCGGAAAGACGCAGCGGGGTGTACATAGCATCGCTAGATAATATGGGCTGTAATTCTACCGCTGGTGGTAACCCCCAGCTGTCTTTGATATGCAGTAGGTATGTGTACAAACGAAGTGGCACAGTTTTGGTGATAGGAACCAGATTTCGACTGTACCCAACTCGAACAGGCTCATCATAAATAAGAAATCCCTTGTATGCCGCCTGAAGCGTGTATCTACTGGTTAATGAAACTGGTGCATGAACCTCTGCTACTCCCTGTGAATTGGTGACCGCTGATTCTAGCCGAGTATCCTCTTTGAGCACATAGACATTCACATCTGAGATGCCCATATTGTACTGGTCATAAACTGTAAGTTCTATGGTTCCCTGTGGACGACAGAAGATATGTGCCCTGTTGTTTCCATCAACCTCTACGATGTCATAGCCAATAAACATGCGGCTTTTGGAAAACACAGGATTTTCTCTATAGATTTTTACAAGATATTCCCCGGGTTCCAGGTTTTCGAATCGAACAGATTTGAAAAAGGTAGAGTTTTTCCAATCAAAAACACCTAGACCCAAACGTATTTTTTCTAATGGTTTGGCATCTTCAGTATTAGGCAATGGATGTAATGCTAGTCGTCCGCCTACTGCTGATGAAACAAATTGTGTATTCTTATATATTTCAGCGGTGAGATATGGGAAATCACGGCCGGTTAACGCTGATAACGCAGAGCCTAATGGTGCGGAAGGAGCAAGATGGATATATGCTGTTAGCGTGTTATCATGTGTTTCTTGATTCTCATTGGTTACCTTTTTATGTGAACCCGGTACCAATGGGAGTAACTGCTGAAAGATATGTGCTTCATCTTCAACGTTAGGATACCCCCCACTTTTAGTTGAATAAAACTCTGCATCAAATTCTACAAGGAAATCATCTGGCATCTGTAGATCATGGGTGCCACCAGCTTCAAATGAATTTCGACCGAATTGAAGGAACGCCATATCACTTTCTAAACCAGGAAGATGCGGGTAATCTTGTGCATGTGCTTTGATCTGCACTCCATCGGTTTCATCTGTGCCAGTAGTGACTACCTTGTTAGACCCAAGTATTATTGCATGTGCTTCACCGGTTTTCCCTTCATCAAAGCATGCCCATGCATTATCACCAAGATCTACATCATGTTCAGTGTTGAGAATTCGGATATCCCAGTCTCCGGGGATATAATCGGGGTTTGGATCAATTGCATATTCTTGGACGATGCCATCTTTAGTGTAAATATGCAGATAGGGGAGTATTTCCCCAAAATTGAGTTCTTTTATGGCGTTACTGCGTACTCCTCCAGTTTGTAGACTTGCGTAGGTGCCATCAGCGTTTGTCTCAGGTGGTATACGTGCTGCTTCAAATGCTTCATGTTGTACATGCACGCGGATTCGCTTGTTTTCTGATGGGCAATAATAGTATTTGTAGGTAGCAGTAGTGATATATTCTTCATTGGGTGTCGCACTGACGATACCGAATTCCACCATAAGGTTACCATCGATGAACACCTCTTTTGAAATAAGATGATCTATCGTGGAATAATAGGCTTCCATGCCTTCACCGTAATAGTAGAGAAAATCAAATGAGGCAAATAATTCGCCATTTTTTGGGATAACCTCTTGGACGTTGTCTTTGAGTTTGGTTACTTGTTGCGCGGTCCCAGCACCCATGAACTCGCCGTCCTGCGCAACTGCATACACGATATCCCCATCTTGGGTGATCTTGTAATAGCTTGATTCAAATGGATACCCGGGTATGGGTTCGTAGCTATAGTATGACTCTCCAACTTCTAAATGATCAGGGTAGTTTGGGCTGTTTTTTTGCGTGTCATCATAATACACATAATAGGAATCGGTTACCGCTGCATTTTCAGGTGTTATAAATACAAGACTACACGCATCAATTTGCGTAGTGCTGCTCATATTTAAATCATAGATCTGTGATTCTAGTTCTTCACATTCTCCATTATGTTCGTGTATCACTCGTATTGAATGATCCTGTTCATCTGTTCCCCAGCAGGTTTCATCAAATTCTACCAGTAGGTCAACCGGTTGCAATGCTATGAGGCGGCTGCTTGAATCAAACGGCAGAGTTAGTTGTTGTCTGTAAGACCAGTTGTTATCCCACCAGCTAGTATCCTCCTGTGCATTTATCGCTGTTGGCATCCAGGTACACAGGATTACTAGGATGAGTAATAGTTGAAATAGTCGTGTATATCTCAGTGTGTTGTCGCCCCCATTGGTAAATATAAAGTATTTATTTTATATGACAATTTATTTTAATAAACTTTTTATTTATTGTGCATGATATGTTTTCAGAAGTAAAACGTACGATAAAGTGCAGTAAAAAAGCGGTGTTAATCGGGGATAAAAATAATTCCAATTAGTGAACCATGCATTGTTTGTGTTTGATCTAATGCTGTTAATGTGATGCTGATGCGTCCTAACCCAAAGGCGGGGGCACGTATGGTTTTTATATCCCCTGCGTGACATTGTGGTAATGTGCCTGTTCGTGGTAATTTTGGGATAATAACTATCCCATTAAATTTTGGATTTACCCTGAACGTCCATGTCACCTGATCAAGATCATAATCACCTGCATTTTTTATTGTACCAATAAATCTGAAGCCTCTGTGCACTATATCTAAAGACAGCTCGGTGAGATGGAGAATGTATGGTTCAGACCATTCTGTTACCCCACCGTAGTTATCTTTCACTTTCACTTTGATGTGAAATATGCCTTTTGCATGCCATATATGCGATATTTCACAAAGTTCTTCTGTGTCGTATGGGCCAAGCCATTCAGTTATATTGCCATCATCGAAATCCCATTTGTAGTACATGAGATCTTCACTGTCTGAATCAGTTGTGGTCACATTAAACATGTATTCTGAATGTGTTTTACCATACGAGATACCTTGTATGTATGGCTGATCAGGCGGGTCGTTAGATGCTTTAATTGTTATAGGATGCTCTTTGGTGGTGGTGTTCCCATCGGCATCAGTTACAATGAGTTGTATTGTGTATTTTCCCGGTGTTTGGTAGGTGTAGGTTATGTTTTTGGCATCAGCGGTTCCTCCATCATCAAAAACCCAGTGATAGTTGTAGGGTTTGGTACCATTTTGTGCTGAGCCATTAAATTGCAGGGGTTCATGGATTAAACCATAGTGTGGTCCATCAATAAATGCGTTGAATGCGCCTGTTCCCAATGCATGAAGATAGTTCGCAGAACCAATATAGACGGTACCGTCTTTAGCTATAGCCGGAGGGCGTTGACAAAAATCAGATGTAACTCTTTTTCTGAAATATACCGTCCCATTTGGATGTAATGCAACTACGTCTCCATACCCTGAATTGTATTTTTCTACCCCGAAATAGATAATGCCTTCTTTTGATATTGCTGGTGTCGCTTGGTCAAGAGTTATTAAATAACCTAAGAAATATCTCCATTTTACACTGCCGTCATCTGGATTAAGCGCCATAAAATATTCATCCATCTGAGCAGATGCCGTATACACAGTTCCATCAATACCGATAGTTGGTGCGCAACCGCCTCCGCCACCATTCACCCATTTTATGGTACCATTAGTATAAATTGCATACAGTGCTCCAGAAGATGACACATAAATGGTTCCATCATCTGCAACACACGGACTATAATCGATAGAGCCACCGGTTTTACATTTCCATTTCACGGTTCCATTGGGATAAAACGCAAACAAGTTACCATCCTGTGCACCCACATAAATCGTTTCATTATCATCAATCGCTGGTGATGAACGCACGGCATTCCAATACTCATCGCATAACAGATATTTCCATTTTAACGTGCCATTAGGATATAACGCATTTAAATACCCATTATCATCCCCAAAATAAATGGTACCATCCGAACCAATATTTGGTGATGTCCCAACATGATTGCCTGTTTTATATTTCCATTTAACGGTTCCATTTGGGTTAAACGCCCAGAAATAATTAGGATGCGCGTGTCGAGTTCCCACATATATCGTCCCATCTTCAGCTATCGCAGGTGTTATTTGGATGCTAAAAGGTGTATCATATCTCCATTTCAACGTACCATTAGGATACAACGCATGAAGATCATCCCCACCAATGTAAATTATGTCATTAGTATCAATAGCTGGACCACCCCACCATGCTGAAGTTTTGAATCTCCAAATTTCTCTCCCCGGTGCAGTATGCGATGTGTTGTACGGACTACGGCCTGTGTGTCTGCGGTCATGAGATAACAATGGCCAGGCTGAGTTCATCGGTCCATGGTTCATCTGAACACGTGTTTCTCCCGGGTGATTAACATCGATGTTCACATGATGTGCATACGAACTCTGAGATACTAAAAGGATAAGACATATCATACTGATGCAAAAAACCATGTTTTTTTGTCTATTATTTAACCACATATTCCTGCCCCTAAAATAATGGCGGTCCAACGCTTAACGCCATGCCAATATAGAATGCATCAACATTTGATCGGTTGATTATTATCTTCAGGCCAGTGAAACCATAAATCGAAATGGTTTCAGGTTCTACAACATCATATTTTATCCCTTGCATGCCACATGAAAATAAACTAACTGGTTCTAAAAAATAAATTATATTTAAAAATCGAAATGGTTTGAATAACCCGTATCTGCCAAAAATTTGGAAAAGTTTTGAATATATTTTGTATTGGATTGTATCTGTACCGCCATACATCTCATACACATACATGAGGAGATAATAGTATAACCCGAGTACGGAGTAAATGTTAAAATCAAATGAAAATGTTGCTCTCGCCGCAATAAAACAGAGTCTATTGTACTGTTCGTCGTTGCTATCCCATGTATTATGCCATAGTTTTATCTTGTTACTGTTGTCAATTACTGGTGGTATATTAGCATGTTCGTGTTGAAAGCGGTTTATTATTCGATTTTTAGCCGCGTCACTTAGTACGTCATACTCGGTTAATGATTGCAGAACATCCTGAAATATCATTTGTGTTTCGCTGGTAGTTTTTTGATTTTGTAATGTTGTCTGAAAAGTGTGTAGTATACTGGTTATCTCTTGTAATTGCTGTTCTGAAACCCATATCGACTGTATTTTTTTATTGTTTGGGGTGTATGTTTCTATAATGATTTGTGTTAACTTGGATTGATCTGTATGGTCTGTTGTATTTGCTTGTACCGCCGTTGCTAGAGATGATACACAGAATAGTATACCAAGGCAAAACGCAGATGATTTTAGTGCGAACTTTTTATTCATATGTTTCCCCTTTATACTAACGCTCGGGTGTAGGTGAAGACGGAGTAACCTGAGAATACTCCCCAGACGGTGAGTATTGGCCCTGATAGTATTATTATATAATATCCGACAAACCCAAGCATGAGCATGGTTAAATCCACGCCTTCAATGGTATAGGTTGGTTTAAGCCCGTTTTCAGTGTGAACGGTGCCCATTATTGATTTACTGATATCAATCATGTCAACGCTTTTTATATAGCCAAGGAGTGGTATGTGGTGAACTCTGTTTTGGAAGGGGCCGAGGCTTGACATCCAAATCCAGAAGTTAATATACCCGGTAAGAGCGGATGTCCCGGCGAGAAGCCGGAAGCCGAGTAAATAGTCCCCATAGATATCACAATTAATGTTTGATGCAGAGAAGAGGCCTGTAGGTGGTTTGCTATGATTGGATGGGTCCAGTTTCTCATAGAGTTCGTATAGTGTTTCGTTGCTGAGGTTCAGGTCTTTTGCTTTTCTACGCATGCCTTCCTTCAGTTGCGATGCGGTGATTGTGTCTGGTATCAGGTCGTATTTTTTAAAAATGGAGAGATGTGATTCAACCTTTGATGTTGTATCCATATCCTGTTTGAATTGCATGAATGTTTCATGGGGTATGTCTTTGGTTGTGTGCTCAATGGTGCCATCTTCTTTATATGCCAGTATGGTAATTTTTAAGGTGTTTGTCGTATGTTCTTTGGTCACAGCTCTCTCAGCTGTAGGCTCTGTGGTACTAAATGCTGGAACTACGGTACTACAAAGTATGATCATGATGCATATTGATACGGTCTGCCAGGTTGTTTTGTGTAATCTCATAGGTATTCCTCTATTGCAGGTTTATGGTTACTACCCCAAGGAGTAACCATTGAAAGTTCCATGTCCACTCTTCAATTTTTATGGTACATGTGATTAATCCTAACCCTATCACTGGTTTGATATCAAGGGTGATGGTTTCCCGCGGTTGTATCTTGGATAGTTCACCTGATCTGGGAAGAGTTGGAAGGATAATCCCATAGGTATTTTCCATCGTCCACGTGATATTTTCTATCGACGTGTTTCTCTCATTATGTATGTCAATACGTACTTTACATAATCCACCTGTTGGTATTACAGTTATGAATGATGGTTGGTTATCCTGGTATGGCTTTATTAATGGATATCGATCTTTGTTCAGTCCTTCAGGAATGTAATAAGGTGTATCCCCTATGCCATCTCCGTTTTGGTCTTGTCCGGTGTAGTCATCCCAGTAGTTTCCACCGCTGGGATACCCGTTATCCCAGGTGTTTGGGCATTCATCATATGCCTGTTTGGTGTTGTTGATAAAGTTGTTATGGTATATCTTATGAGATGATGCATAGACTCTCACATCGATGCCGATAGTATTGGTACAAAATGTGTTTTCATATACATGGTGTTGACTGGTTCTGGCTCCTAGCACAACACCAATACCTGTTTTATTAAAGGTATTTGAATACACGTAATTGTCAACGGATTCGCAAAAGCTGACACCTGCTCCGGTGAGATTGTAAAAATCATTGTCGCATATTTCATTGTGATGACAGGAAAATAGATATATCGCTGAACTGGTCAGATTATGAAACGTGTTGTTATAAATTTTATTTTCATCATTGGAGCTTTGGAAGTATATTCCAATGTGACGGTTCTCAAGAAAGATGTTATCCGCTATGAGATTCCCATCGGTACCTATCGCAAAGATACCATCGCGGTTATTCACCATGATGTTACCGGTTATTATATTGTTGTTTGAATTTCCTCCTCCGTAATTTTTTATTCTGATGCCTCCGTCGTTATCCCCTATCACCCCACTATTTCTAACAGTAAATCCATTCACAGTTATCCCAGGAGCGGATAAGGATATCGGGGAGCTATATTCACCGGCATCAACAATGGTTGTTTCTCGTTTTTCTCCGATTAGTTGTATAGATTTTTGTACATTTACCCGCTCGTAGTAAGTTCCGTTATAGACAAAAACGGTGTCACTATTATTTGCATCATTTATTGCATCCTGGATTTTAGTATAATTACCAGGTCCATTTCCTCCAACATATAACGTGTTTCCAGTATAGACAGATGTTTCTGTATTTATAGTGTACTTTTTTTTAATGGATGTATTGGAAGTAAATGTTGGCGCTAATGCTAATCCAAGAAAGAGAAGAATTACTGATGTTGTTATTACTTTTTTAATCATTTTTTCTCCTAGTATCAAATGAGAGATTTTTATATCAATTTAATTTACTTCATCAACATTAAATCTCATAGCAAAACCAAGAAAATATGTTCCTTTAATAAATGAAATTTTTAATCCGGTAAATCCTGTTGCAAATCCCGAAAATTTACCATCAATTGAAGATTTGCTAGATATTGCATATGAAGAAATGTGCCCTTGTGAAGGTTCAAAAAGTCCCAAAAAAATAATATTAACAATAGGCATTGGATTAAAATAATTCCCTACAGTTAATGTAACAATAAAAAACGAATAGAATGTTAATAATATTTCTAAAAATATCATAAGATTCGGATTCGTATCCTCATAGGCCACGCCGAGCGTAATTATTAAATGAACCAAAAAAATTGTTAATACGGATAGCGCGATAGGTCCAATAAAAATAGCATTAGTTATCTTTCCTGCAATGAGAGTAAAACGATTCTGAATATCAAAAGATTTTAATG
>CAZRMY010000075.1:0-9100 GCA_964601295.1 uncultured Thermoplasmatales archaeon
AGTCAGGGTGGGAGTTATTTTCTGCTGAGCAGAGGAAAAAGGTTTTTGCGTATGCTGAGGAGTATAAAGGATTCTTGAATAAATCGAAAACTGAGCGGGAGACCATTGAATGTGTTCGTAAAACCGCGGCTGCGCATAAAAAGAAGATTCTGTTGAATCGTGAGTCTGCGGCAGCTATTGTGGTTCCGGGTAAAAAAAAGGTTGGTGAAGGGCTTCGGGTTGTTATTTCTCATGTTGATTCTCCGCGGTTGGATGTTAAGCAGGTGCCGTTGTATGAGGATAGTGATAGTAATTTAGCGTTGTTTGAAACGCATTATTATGGTGGTATTAAGAAGTTTCATTGGTTAACTATTCCGTTAGCGATACATGGGGTTGTTGTTACAAAGAGTGGGAAGAAAATCCAGTTTAAACTGGGTGAAGCAGAGGAGGATCCATTGTTTGCGGTGCCTGATATTTTGCCGCATTTGTCGTATGATGTGCAGGATAACAAGAAGATGAAGGAGGCAATTAAAGGGGAGACGTTGGATGTAGTCGTGGGGAGTATTCCACATACTGGTAGTGAAAAGGAGGCGATTAAACAGGCGATGTTGGAGAAATTGCATGCGTTGTATGGTTTGGTTGAGGAGGATTTTGTGTCTGCTGAATTGGAGGTGGTGCCAGCGTTTACGGCGCGTGATATGGGGTTTGATCGTTCGTTGATTGGAGGGTATGGTCATGATGATCGGTCGTGTGTATATGCGGCGTTGCAAGCAATAATTTCAATGAAAAAACCGGTGTATACGGCAGTGGCCTTGTTTGTGGATAAAGAGGAGATTGGCAGTGAGGGAAATACTACTGCGCAGGTGTACACGTTTCTTCGGTCGATTATTCGGCAGCTTGACCCTAGTGTCGATGTTGATGAGGTGCTTTTGAAATCAAAGGTTATTTCAGCTGATGTAAACGCTGCGGTGACACCGAATTATACAGAGGTGTTTGAGTTGAAAAATGCGTCATCGTTAGGCTATGGTGTGGTGATGTCTAAGTATACGGGGCATGGTGGTAAGTATGCTGCGCATGATGCTTCTGCGGAGTATGTGGGTGAGATCCGGCAGTTGTTGAATAAAGAGAAGATACCCTGGCAGACTGGTGAGTTAGGTAAGGTTGATAAAGGTGGTGGTGGCACTGTGGCGAAATATTTTTCACGGTTAGGTATGGAGGTAATAGATTTAGGGCCGCCGGTGTTGTCGATGCATTCGCCTTTTGAGGTGGTAAGTAAAGTGGATGTGTTTTCCGCGTATTTGGCGTATAAAAGTTTTTTACAGCAGTAAGATACTAGCGTGTACCTGGGTGGTGTGTGCTAGGGGAATCGAAGGTAGTGTTTGAGTAATTCGGTGAGTGTTTTTGAATCATTGGTACAGTAGCTGAGGTCGCAGGGGTGATCAGTTTTGGTTTGTATGGGGAGTCCTGCGAGATGCATCATGGGACGGGTTGCTTTTTTGCCGTGTCTCCAGCGTGCGTAGAGCCAGTGGCTGAAGAAGAACATGGGGCTGAGCAGCCATTTTCGTTCGGGTGACCAGAAGTCGATATTGTTTTTCCAGCAGCGGGCGAGTACTTCCCATTGGAGGTCAGTGAGGTTTTTCAGGCTGGTGCGTTGTTGGTTTCCAAGGAGGGCTTCTTTTAGTGGGATGAAAAGGACGGGGGTGTAGAACATTTTTGCTTGGTGTTGTCTGAGATCGTCGATGAGGTTGAGTGTGGCGATGACATCGTCTTCGGTTTCATCGGGTTGACCGGTCATGATGGTGCAGAGGGGCCACCAGTCGTGATCGTTCATGAGGCCGATGCCTTGGACGACGAGTTCAGGCCAGCTGTCAACGCTGAAGGGGAGTGCTTTGCCTTTCATGTATTTGTTCATGAGTCGTGTGCTGCCGGTTTCGATGCCGACTTCGACTGAGACGAAGGGTTTCTTGTATAGTTGACTGGTGGTGGGGTTCCATTTGGTTTTTTCGAGGAGTATTGGTGAGAGTTCGTCGAGGAGTTGTGGGTCGTAGATGATGGGTGCCAGTGAGGCATGTGAAAGGAGGATGTGGTCAATTTCTGGGTATGCTGCTATGGATTTGTAGAGATCGACGATTGCTTCTCTATTGGGTATGAAATTAGGGCGTGATTTGTAGAGGAATATGTCTTCGGTGACGGTAAATATCGAGTGTTGCCCGGCCTTGAGGTTGACTTCTATTTCTTTGAGGATATGTTTTTTGGGGAAACTGTATTTTGTTCGGTTGGTGGGGCTGCAGAATTGACAGCCGCGTCCGCAGCCACGGGTGATTTCAACCATGCCGTATGACGCAGCGTGTTTGATAGGGAGTATTTCTTCCATGCGTGGTTTTGTGGCGGTGTAGTAGGATGCGACGGGTTCGTTGTTCATGAGTTTTTTGATTACTGCTATAAGATCATGTTCTGCTTCTCCTTGGAAAAGAACATCGATACCAAGGTGTTGCTGTAGGTTTGCTTCGCTGATCTGCCAGGCTCCTGCGCCACCGACGATGATTTTGGGTTGGTGTTGTTGTATCGCAGGATGGGTGAGTAGTTTTTTGAATTCGGTGGCGTTGAGTGCTTCGCCGCCGAATCCGATGAGTGAGTTATAGGTGGTTGATACATAGGCTAGGCCAAGGGGGTCCATTGAGGATATGGCAAGGATTCGGGTATTTTTGCCGATGAATTTGTCGAGGTGGTCGTAATGGGTGACTGCTATGTTGTCTGCGCCGAATGCGTTGATGAGTAGTGATTCTATTTTGCGGAGGCCGTAGATGGTGTATCGGGCGGTGCCATCAGGGTTGTGGGGAAGATTTTCAAGGTGTTCTTTGAGGACGTGGCCGGAGAGTTTATGTGGGAAGGTGCAGATAAATGCATCAAAAGGATTGTTTTTGTAGTCGTTTGCTTCTGCGCGTGATGCAGCTAGAACAATGGGATATCCGTTGGTGTGTTTGGATGTCGACATGGTGTATCAGGGCCCTCTTTTTTTATGTGTCACATGATTTGTTGATCATTTGAGGTGTTTATTTGATGGCAGAGAAGTACATCTAAGGTGTTTTTTCCTCTCTGTGCTACTTTTGGTATAGGGCAATTGTTTTTGTATGTTTCGAGTTGAAAATATATAAGATATTGAGGGTTATACAAATGTATAGAGTATGCGGTGTTAGATAAATATTATTGTTATGTATTAGGTGAGAGTTGATCTGATGAAATCATTTCGTATGCACGGTCTGGTTATACATTGTCATGCAGAGGTGTATGATCCTGCGGAGGATACGTTTCAGTTGTTAGAGGCGATACAGGTTGATGCGGGTGATCGTGTGCTTGAGGTGGGTACGGGATGTGGGGTGATAGCATTGGAGTGTGCTCGTCAGGGTGCATCGGTGGTGTGTACTGATGTGAACCCGCATGCGGTGAAGGTGGTACAGGAGAATATTCGGGTGAATAAAGGGAGGCTTAAAGGTTCAATTTGTGTGCGAGAGGGTGATTTGTTTGCTGCGCTGGATGCATCTGAATGTTTTGATGTGATTATTTTTAATCCGCCGTATCTGCCGACTGGTGATGGTGAGCGGGTTGATACCTGGTTTGATTGTGCGGTGGATGGAGGTGCTACTGGTTTGGAGGTGACGAAACAGTTTTTGAAGGATGTGAAAGAGCATCTGTGGGATACTGGGTGTGTGTATGTGGTGGTGAGTTCGCTGGCTGATGAGCAGGAATTCAGACGGTATGCTGCCAGCGGTGGGCTTAAGTATGAGGTTGTGTCAAGTTGTCGGTATGATGATGAGGTGTTATCGGTGTATCGCCTTAGCGTTACAGTGCGTTAGCTTTTTTTTAATACCGTGTGTGCTTTGACAAAACCACCAATATTATCGTCATTTAACGAATTAAATATCGACATATTTAAATAAGTATTAAAATAACTATCCTTATGGCGATAGCTATGGAAGATTACAAATGTGAACGATGTCGAGCGGTTTTTTTCCGAAGGCATCTGATATGCCCTATTTGTGGTGGCAACATCGTTAGAAAAACTTTTTGCCATCCATTATAACTCTTTTTTTGTAACGTTTTGCAGAGAGTGTATGTACCTTTACCACCCGTGATTTCTCATAATCAATGCTACTAGATATAGTGATTTTAACAGCAGCGGCTATACTTCTGTTGCAAAAGTATCAAGCTTGCTTTCCCAGTCATCCATGAGTCCCAATTGATGCTCATTGGTTTTACCGACTTTAAAATCAACTGCTGCTACTTTCTGCATATTCTTTTTTGAAAGATATTTCTCCATACTGCCTAGCCAGTTACGATCCATCCCATGTGTGTTTATGATACCGTATTTTTCCCCGTCCATGTCCTGTAGCTTTTTCATAAATTTCCTCATGTTTTTCTGAAGGCGAAACGCTTCTGCGGGTGCAGAGAAGATATAGATATCTGCCTTAGGTAAGGACGTGGGATCTGCTTCATCAGTGGTAAACAGCAGGGTGTTTGCATTTTTTTTCTTCAGTTTTTCTGCTAGTGTTTCCACAATTTTTTTGCCGTTACCATAGCGTGACCAATAGACAATGACATAGTTCATGAACGCATCGACGGAGGTATCATGTCTGTATATAAATAGTCAGTGCTAAATCCCACAGAGTTTTTTTTGTAAGGTTTATTGAAAACGAGTCATGATAGTAATTCAGTACATTGAAGGCGATGTATTCCATTTTTTGTTTAAGAAAAAAGGTATGTAACATAAATAGGATATATACGTTAATTTAAAATATATTTATCATATTTATGTGTGTTAATCTATATCGTTGGAGTGATGCAATGTGTTTGTTAAGGAAATTATGAACAGTAATATTATTACGATTGATAGTAATGAATCCATTAAAAAAGCATGTGATGTTTATCGGGATAATAATATCGGCAGTGTATTGGTGACTGAGAATGAGCAGGTAGTGGGTATTGTTACAGAGCGTGATATTATTGAGCGGACGATATGTATGGATAAGGATCCAGCGACGACGCCGATTCGGGAGATTATGAGTGCGAATGTGAAAACAGTTGATGTGAATGATCGGATTAATTATGCGGTGGAGTTGTTGAAGAAGCATCATATTAAAAAATTGGCGGTAACTGAGAAGGATGAAGTGATTGGTATTGTTACGGTGACGGATATTGCGTATTCGCGGCCGAATATCCGTAAGTTTATAAAACCTGAAGCGTGACGGATCAGACGGAAAAATTTTTATCTTGTTGAAAAATAGTATACTAGGATATGAAAGAAAGTAAAAGAGTGATGAAGGGCGGGAGCTCATACTGCTGAGACTGCCGCTTATCATGTTTTTTTAAAGCTAATTTAAAGATGCTTATTTTAGTGATAGATCATCGACAAATAATCGTGATAGTCTGTTGTGTGATTGTTTGTAGATGAGGATTTGTTTGTTTTGCGGTTTTGTGTTTTGGTGTGTTCTTTCTGTCATTGTGTATCACCTCCGATGGTTGTTTGACAGTTGTTTTTGTATGTCGGTAGTGGTTTCATTGTGGTAGTGTATGCCATTGTGTGGTTGGACAATAGATAGTGTTATTTTGTTGTGTTTGGTACTTGTGTTTATTCGGTTATTTTTTTGACGTTGATGGCTTTGGGTCCGCGTTCTGATTCTTCGATTTCGTATTCTACTTGGTCGCCTTCGTTGAGGTTTTCGCCAGGTGGTACCGCGGTGCGGTGTACGAAGATGTCTTTTTCGTCTTCTCCTTCTATAAAGCCGAAGCCTTTCATGTCGTTGTACCATTTAATTGTTCCTTTCATTTTTTGTGTGTCACCTCCTCAGACAGTTTTTTTGTCTGGAGTGTTTGAAAAGAGTAAATAATAAAACATTCTCAAAACGTTTGTGAAAAAACGGGGTTGTGAAGTGTTTATTGTTTATTCTTTTACTATACTAGGTATACATTGTGCTGTTTTATATAGTTTGGGATGTGTGGTGTTGGTGGGGTCGTAAGGTTTATATATGCGACGTGTATACGTGTTACGTGCTAGCAAGATGCCTTGTTAGTGGAGCATACCATGCATAGACCACATCCCACAATAAAAAGTATCACTGTTTCACTCAGTATGGCACTGCTCATGCTGACAGCAGCATTAGTACCCGTGATCGGTTCACACACCACACAACACGCAGCTATTACCCATAGTCCGCTGTTTCAGATAAGAACACAATGCATACGTACTAAACAACCCACTCAAGGTATCACAACCCATTCCCTCGGAAAACACGTATCTATAGACATTTCATTTCCGGATAAAAACCAGCGGTTAATTCGTTTTCAGAAAACCGTTGATGGCATCAGCCGTATGAGCGATGAAACATTTACTGATTTTGTATCAGATGCGGTACATAAAATCCAAGTAAACCAACTGCTCACTGATAAAGAATTACAGCTGTTACCTGAGTTGTTTAAGTTTATCCGGGAGAACCCTGATGAAGCAAAAAAGTATCCGTTTGACATGAAACAGCACTCATATACTCTAGGGTGTCCGCCACCGACGTTTACTGAGACACCGGAATGGTGTTTTGTGCTGTGTATTTATCTGATGATATTGATCATTACGTTTCCCATTTGGTTCCCGGTGTACGCGCTTTATATGTTCGGTCAGGAGGTTTTTCTGAATTTAACGTATAGAAATCTTTGTTTAACCCTACGTCCACGATGTGAATAAAAATCATAGATTACCATCCAAGAGGCTTTGCATGAAAAAATCATGCCTACACCAAAAAAAGTATATTCTGCTATGTAGTGAAATACAAAAATAAATATTTATATAAGGGTCGTCTTTATAGAAATCAACAATTGGAGGAAAAACTTGTTGCATAAACAGATATCGGTACTATTCTTTTTTATCATAGTCTGTTCCTCGTCAGCAGGTAGCTCACTTCATGTTAACCAGCACTATTTTACCGGATCTTCTGGTGATATCTTATATGTTGGGGGATCTGGACCGGGTAATTATACAACTATTCAAAGTGCAATATTTGCTGCATCTGCTGGTGATACCGTTTTTGTTTATGATGATTCATCACCATATTATGAAAATATTATAATCGATAAATCAATCAATCTACACGGTGAAAATAAACTGACAACAATACTAGATGGACAGGGAAATGGAGATACTATACTATGCAGAGCAAACGATACGCACATACATGGATTTACCATAGAGAAAGGGTACAAACCTGGTGGATACTGGTGGATAGCTGGCATTCAACTAAACATTTGCCATCATTGTACAATTTATGATAATATTGTTAATGAAAATTATTATGGTATTCGTCTGTATGGGGCTGAAAACTGTACCGTAACCAGCAATACCATTACAATGAATGAAGTAACCGGAATTTGGGTGCATAATAGCTGCTATAACTCAGATATTACAAATAATATTATTGAAAATAATGATGCAGCGGGCATAACAATTGAAGATACACAATATTGTACTATTGAGGATAATCTCATCCGAAACAACCCGTTTGATGGCATACAACTAGATCATGTAGCCTATACTATGATTTCAAATAATGACCTATTTGAAAATGGGTATAATGCAATTATGCTGAGATCATCATATGAAAATACAATAAAAAACAATGAGCTTAGACATAATGGTCTACTGATAAATCAAGTACATCTGGTAAATAACACCGTTGAAAACAATGAAGTTGATGGAAAACCATTAGTCTATCTAACTGATGAATCAGATCAAATAGTTGATAATGCAGGACAAGTAATATTACTTAGATGCGATAGCATGACAGTAACAGATCTACTGATTTCACATCTTTTTTATGGGATACAAACCTATAGCTGCGATGATTGTACAATTACCAATAATATTCTCAAAGATAACTTTGCAGGCATATATATAGGATATGATTATCCCGAGGTTTTTCATAATTTACACATAACAAAAAATGAATTATCTGAGAACCAAAATGGAATCATTGTTAACTATTGTATTGAGACGGAGATATCAGAAAATGAAATCAAAAATAATGAACAAACCGGAATAAGTATTTTTGGTAAAAATCATCATATATATAATAACATAATAGAATCAAATTCAGAAGGCATGTATGTCAAGGGTTCAAACCATATCATCCAAAATAATATACTTACAGATAACAAAATTGGCATTCATGCTGATACATTGGAAAATAGCATACTTACTAAGAATGCTATTGTTAATAATAGAAATGGAATATATTTAGAAAGTTCCACCAAAAATATCATTTCAAAAAATAATATCTATAGAAATTATTTAACAGAAGCTTTCTTTAAAGATTCATTAGCTAACATCTGGAGGAGAAATTACTGGCATAAAATGTTGGGGCCTAAGATAATTTTTGGTTTGAAATATTATTATCCATCAATATGGGGGCCACCAACAATTATTCCTGTAGCTTCTTTCGATTTCCACCCAAAAAGAATACCGTATGACATCCCAAGTTTGTAGATAAGAAAAATAGTAAATTGAATTTGAAAAAAAAATTTGATAATAACGGGACCGTCTATATTGGTACGTATTATGGAACTCTTTTTGCTATTAGCCAACTTGGATTAAAAAAAGGTGATGTCTTAAGGTGGGAAATTGATAAAGAGAGGGCGATGATCTTTATTTAAAATTACGAGCTATTAAAAAGTAGTTTTTTCAAAAATTTATATGCTAAGAATTAAATGAGATTTAACAATACTATTTTTGGAAAGGATGAATGGAGAACTCTTCAATGAAAAAACAATTAAACGATTTTGTTCAGATGTTAAAATTAGTCAAAAGCAAAAGAAAAATGCTAACGACTGGATCAAATTATTAGAGTCAGGTTCTCTTGAAAAAGAAAGAACCAATTATTTTAGATTTGCACTTTATATCTTAAGAGACATTCTTGGATATTCCATTAGAGAAGATCTTGATTATGAAAAAGCAAATATCGAGTTTACTTTCAAAGATTCTATCGGGAAAACTGTTCTTTGTATCGAAGCAAAAGGAGACACGCAAGATTTATTCAGTAAACAAGGACGAACTAAAAAAGAACAAAGCACTCCTTTTAAA
>CAZRMY010000076.1:0-8868 GCA_964601295.1 uncultured Thermoplasmatales archaeon
ACAATTGAAAACACAACTTACTATCGAGATTGGTTGAAAACTGCAAAAGTTTTGAGTTTGAATATCATTTTTATTCAGATGCCGAGCTATTTTAGAGAGATTTCTATATCTACGATATAACTCAAAAATACGTTTTACTGTGTACGCTTCTTTTTGGTTTATATTGAATGTGTTTTTACCCTGATACTCATATCCAAATATCTTGTTAGAGCCGTTATATCCCTTATGTGATTGTGCTTTTTGCCACATTCCCTTATACACTCTTTCGCCTATGATTCCACTTTCCCACTGATTTACATCGCTTATAATGTTGATTAACAGCTCACCTGTTGCACTCTGCATGTTTATGTCCTCACTGAGCGAGATAAGTTTTTTTTCTTTCTTTTTTAACAGCTCTACCATTTGAGTAAAATTTAGCCTGTTACGATGGATGCGGTCAAGCTTATAGATTAACACCGAATCCCATAACTCGATATCATTAAAGAGTTGTTTATATGCAGGTCTATTACTTGTACGTGCTGAAAACCCTTTATCAACATAGATGTTAACGATTTCGTAGTGTTTGGCTTTACAATAGTGTTTCAAATCATTAATTTGGGCTTCAATTGAATAACCATGTTTCGCCTGTTCGTTGGTAGATACCCGGACATACAACGCAACGTTCATAAATCCCTCTCCATAGCATACTTATAGATATAATAAAAAAGGGTGATAATGCCCGTTATAAGAAGAAAGAATATTCCCACTAACGGGAAGTTAACGGCTGTTTTATTGATGCTATCATCAGGTCGACCATGTTTCACAAGAACATCCCTACTGAATTTTACTTACAGTGTTACTGCAAGTTAACCTAGCTACCACTTTTTTGATATGCTTACAGCGATGACCCGTTGAATACCCAGTGCTGTCATGCGACCTGTAGATATAATCATTGCACGTGCAACTCCAATGATTAGGGCGGTAATTCGTAACAACATACTCTTTATTTGGGTTAGACTGACTTCTGACTTTATACACCATCGGCTTAAATGTGCCAACGTTTTTTAATTGATTCATATACACACACTCACACACATATATATGTAGCTAATACTATTTATAATTTATGGTGTATTTCTCCATATTGTCATAATTTCAAATGTGATAACTACAAAATATATATAAATGTATTGCTTCTGCATGTGCGACCTCATTTATTCAATTTTGCATATAAAAAAGATTTGAGGGCTACAACATAATTGCATTCACAATATGATTGAAAATTATAAGATACCGCAGATTTAAATTTCGGTGTACCAAATTTTAAATTTCACATTAAAATAATGAACATTATTTGCTTCTGAAAATATAATATTACTCCCTATAAAGCCCCCATTATAAAAATGTGGTAATAAAAAAGAGGGGCGAGTTCAATACCTCAAAAATTAATGTTAAAATATGAAAAAAAGTGCGTTAATAAGTGCGTTAATAAACCAATTCTTGTTAATAAAAAAAATAGGGGTATTCTTTTGAAATGTCACCCCCAGAATTTTATGTTTGTACGGGCTTCTTTTTCGCTAATATCACGTGGTTCTTTTTTCTTCCAGTGACCGGATTCTTCGCCTATATCACGTACAAACTCATACCCACACTGAATACACATCTTCCCTTCATTGTGGTTGTTTGAGCTAATGGGGTAGCATCGTTTACAGCCCGGGCATGGTGGTGTATACCAGTAGTAGCCACCTGAGAATTTCTTTTTAGCTTTCTTAATGTGTGGTTTGATAATTTTTTTGACTGTTTTCTCTGGAATCCTATTGAATAGGTTATCAGTATTCTTTATATCACTACTAGCAGAAGCATACTTTTGTTTGTACTTCTGTATGGTTTTTCGTGATATCTTGTGTCCATAGCGTTTCATCTCACGTTTTAACCCATGATTTGACGTTATACCTTTTTGCAGTAGTTGATATAACAGTTTTTTCTTTGCATCTTTAATGCTTTTGTCTACATTTGGCATCGGTATCACCTTTTATGCAATTGTTTTACATTTCGAGCATATTGTTTTCGTTGTCTATCACTGTATTTTTTTCTAGGATAGTAAGAGAATAAGGGTTCTAGTGCTTTCATGTCGTTTTCATTAAACCTAATACATAACTCGTAGTCGCCTTCTTGCGTTATTTGTAGTTCAAACCCTTTAAATCCTACTAGCTTCCTTTTAAAAAACGTTTTATGTTGACCACTATTAAATGTCAACACAGCCACTAACTGTTTTTTTGTTATAGAATAAGGTTCTATCCAGCCTAGTTTTTTCTTCAATCGTATAACAGAGATACCATTGCGTGAATCTATCACATAGGATTCTTGATATTTTTTCAGGTAACTATTCCATTTTCTTTGAGAGATATCTCTATCTAAAACTATGTTCTTCATAACTATACACCCCATATTTTTAAAAAAATAGAGTTTAAACTAAATCATGGATATTATGTTTTTTAGCCTGTTTGTGCAGAGCATTAAGCTCACTATGGTTTATTTTATAACCAAATTCAGAGAGCCTATGTATTTGCTGTTGTGGGGTTATGTGTGTGAATGCAAATATCTTTATCAACAGCAACAGATTTTTCAGCTCTATTTTATTTAATTTTTTCATACAAATTCCTTAATTGATTGGGATAGTGAGGGATTGTAAGCTAGCGAATTAGTGCGATTTACAATCACATTGTGAATGTAATTTCCCCCCACTACCTGTTTAATATTTTTCTTAGTTCCGCTAATCGCTTATCACTGAGTTCTTGCTGTCTTTTAGTGTGGTTATTTCTAACCATCTCGAGATACTCTCTCATTTTAGGTATCTTTATGCTTTGCACCCATTTCATGTATAAATCCTTATCGAAGGGCGTGGCATTGACATAGATACCATAAGGCTTCCTACCATAATAACGGTCTAGTACGGCTCTAAAGCCGGGGTTGTCAAGCATGAAAGATGATATAGACAAACCCTGTCGTTGTAATAGGAAGTGATAGAACTCATGTGATAGTGTCAAAATGATATGATTAATGGCATCCTGTTCGGTCAAATGACTAAATTTTACCAAATCAACATAAATCAAATCGTATTTAGGGTGATGATATGCTACTGCGTCTTTAGGGCAGTACGACCTCACAAGATTGCCAATAGTACTGAAATAAAAGCCGGCATCGGTCTTTAACGGTGGGTGCGGTTTAGTAGAATAGGATTTTTTGCGTGCTTGGCACAAAATACAGTAATCACTTGCACACCCACCTTTTGCTAACCCGGTCACTTTATTGCCACATGCGACACAAACACCGCACGCATCGGCTTTTTGATATTGTTTAACAAGTTTAATACGTTCCTTTCTATCCATAGAATACACCGCTAGAAAATTTTGTTACCTGTCTAATTTCAAAGATTACTAAAATAATCAAGTTCTGCGATTCAACCGGGGTTAGGTTGATTATTTTCTCAATACGGATAAATTTGTTATGCTTCTGCAACTTCTTCTGCTTACGCTTCAGATAGTTATTGACTCTGGCGTCGACCTTCCATTTCGACCCCTTTCTCTGAAATATTTTAATTTCTTGCATTATTGGTTCTCCTGAGTTCTTGATAGTATTTGTTTTTATTATTCATCACCCATTGAAAACAAATTCATCACCGTTTTTAACTAGTATTCCACTTCTAATACAGTTATCAATAAATGCAGAAGCAAATGAATGCGTCAGCACACCATACGTTATCACTCGGTTGGCTTCCCGGTTGTCGTTAATAAAATCTTTAAGCTGTTTTATTTTATCATGTAGGTGTGCTTCTGCGAACACATCTTTACTGTGTTTGCGGTGTTCTGCTTTTGGTTGTGGCATGGTTTTGGCATGGTTGTGGTATTGCTCTATATCTTTAGTTGTGGTGGTTTTGGTAGTTTTGGTATAAGGTAACACATTGAGAGGGTCTAATCCTATCTTTTTTCTATTTTCGTTTATTTTTGTGTTAATTTCAAAAAATTTGCCAATCTGCCACAACCTCTCTGTTGAGTGCTTGCCACAACCACCCGATAACCATGCCAAAACCGACCGACATATACTGTCATCGGCTAATGTGTCTATGTTTTTCTTAATTTTTGTTATCGGCTTGTTTGCGTCAGGGTCAAATCGGTCATCAACCACAATAACTTTAAGCTTCTGCAAACGGCTTTTGTTATCATATATCCAATCCCGGGGGATGTTTGAATCACTTGCGATGTCACGTATCGCTTTAAACTCTGTTGAAAGGGCATCCAAAAACATCCTATCACGTTTACCAAGTGGTATATTATTTGTTTCATATAATTTCACAAATGCAAATATTGAATATACCAAATCAAAAAAGTTTGCTTCAATGGTATCGGTATCAATTTTTTTGCGTTGGTGTTGATGCAATACCGCAGATGCTTTGATGAAATCAAAAAATTTATGCGTGTAAGTCCGCATCATAAGCTTGTAGGGTAAAATATTGTTCTCTATGAGTTCAAGTGCGTACGGTATAACTACTTTCTTGGGCTGTAAATTATGTAACGCTTCCCTGATTTCATTATCTGGGTTGTACTTCGCTATTCCCTGTTCTATTTTGGCGATGTTTAACATAATCTGTCGTGTTAGTTCTTTATCGCTATGTAATCCAGTGCTATCCCATCGCCTTATATCTTCATCTTCAAATTTTTGGTTCAATGATGTGACAATTATAACAGGTTTCCCTTTTTGTTTGATATTTACCGCTTTGTTTTTGATAACTGTTGTGGAATCAAGATTTTTATTGGATACCCTCTTCTTAAATATCTCAGTTGATATAAACTCAGGGTCAGGGTCTTCAAGATGTAACACATAATTATCCCACGTTTCGCTAGTGTTTTCGGGCTTCATATAAACAAATGATTTTAGGCTTAATCCGGTTTTGTGTATATAATGGGATGGTCTAACCATCACTTTGGCGACTTTTGTGCTTAGCCAGTCCTTGCCTATGCCTGAGTCATCGGTTAGTGTGATGTTCGACGACGTCGGGTGTGCATCCACGACAAGCCGTAATGAGATTTTTAACACCAGTAATAAAATATTATCCTCTTCGTCGACAACGCCCTCTTTATGCACTTCGTTGATGATGCCTAAAAGTATTGTATCGCTATCTAATTTTTTTATGCCGTTGTCAAGTTTTTTCAGCTCTTTAGGAACTTTTTTCTTATGACCGTTCCCGGCTTTACCGGGATGCGATGCTTTGTTATCATCTGACAACCCATCACCCAGCACGTTTGACCTTTATCGCTACTATATTTTTAATGTTCAACAGCCCTATCTCATCTTTGGTTCTAAGTTGCAGCCAAACATCGGTATAACCGGTAATGTGACCCACTAGAGTAAATCCTTTGACCATGCGAACGGTGACAGCTACCCCAAGAAAATTATTTAACAATTCTGATAGATTTGCTTTCTGCATTTTTATCTCTCCTTACAAAAAAAATTATTTGAGAATTTTATTCAATACAGGATATTTTTTTCTTAAATATCCAACATCGTTTTTTGCATGTTTTGGGTTGCCGTGCTTGTTTATCCGAGCGACTCTTACCCTGCCATACTGTTGAATTGCATTCGCAAGCTGTCGGAACTCATTTTCTGTGAGTTTTCCCATTGCATCTTTATTTTTTTCTTCTGTTTTTTTCTTTAGCATATTATCACATCTTTTAAAATTTATACTCTCTTACGTTTTGCTATCTCTTGCAATATGTATTTTTTCAAAATCCTGTCTTTTTTATTGACCCTATCTGCTAGTTGGTTGTATTCTTTCTCAAGTTTCCTAATCTCTGGATTGCTATCATATAATTTCTTAATCTTTTTGTATCTGCTACCTAATCGTTTGCTCATCATAGCACCTTACCTACGTGTTTGTCCACAATTTTTTTTGCTTCGTGTTTCAATCGTGAGCGGCACTGATTGCACACGCCATTATCTGATGGTCTCATGTTGCTGTATCTATTGCATATCTCACATTTTTGCTGTGGCATCACTTACACCCCTTACAACCGCCTTTTTTGCAGTATGGGCAATTATCAAAACTGGTTTTTCTGTACCAAATACCACCACATGAGGGGCATTCCTCCTCCCATGCTAATCGTGGTCGTGGTTCAATCTGTATGATATTTTCACAATCCATGATGCTCTCTTTTTGGTTGGTTTCAAATCGCACACAATCATCAATAACCTCTGTGATGACCCCTCTCAGTTTAAAATTAGTTTGAAGTGTGATGCTGACTGGTTTTCCTACAAATTCTTGGAGTATTAAAATTTTCATTTCTTGTACCTCCTATAAAAAATTCATAGCCTAAGCTAAATAATAATCATTTTTACTAAAAAATTATCATAGCCTCAGCTATACCAAAAAAAATATTTTTATACAAATATGGTTCATTCTTTATCGCCTTCCTTAGTTCTGTTCTTAATCAATTCAATAAATAGATAGACAAAGTACCACGTTCTCCTTAAAGCTGTCATAAGCTTTAAATACTATAACAGTACCTGAAACCCCACCCTTTCGTGCATATCAAGCGTTTTAATGCATTATTTATTATTATTTTTTTTGAAACCATTTTTTTAATTTAATATATCTTGCAGGAAAGCTTTTTTCTAATCCTAACTCTTTTTTAATTTTATCAATGGACAAAGAATCCCCCTGATACAGTAACCTTGTAATTTGGAAGGAATTTAACAAGAAGCATAATACAAAATACCATACTACTAATAAAAAGAAAATAAAAACTAATATTAAAATATTTCTTATAAATAGCATTTCGTTAATCCTCTCTTGAATCATCTGTATTGTTGGCTGTGATGCACCCATTTCCTGATAGGTTATTAAGTAATCCCCAAGAGATACGGAAAATTGCCATATGATGAACATCAATGTAATTATAGCAATTGCCAATGCTGAGATACCCACGATTATTGTTGAATATGTTGTGCTTCTATTATACAAAAATTGCATATAATCTGATAATTTTAAAGTGTCTCCTCTGTGCATTTGAGTTCACCATAATTTATTTTTTCCTTTTCTTATTTGACTCTTTGTTGTCCTCTTCTTCAAAATACAGATATCCTGTCTTGAACAGAACACCAACAGTAATTAAGATAATGAGAATAACGACTACTATTAGTATACACCAAAGAGGTAACTCTTCAGATGGTTCTGTAATAACAGTAAAAGTGTTACCTATGGGGGAATATATTATCTCGCCCATTTTATCCCCGTCAACATCGAGATAATATGATGTATTATCAAGCTGTTTTACATCGGTATTGACACCGCTTTTTGTATTATAGAGTTTGTTTGGAATAGCGTCTATATCGTCATCGATTAAAAAGAAGCTGTAATTATCAAAATTAATTAGAGTTGATTCTAAAAAAATCTTTTTGCTTTCAGTTATAAGATTATTTACAGTTGTATTTTTGAACGAAATTGTTAGTTGAATCCATTTATTTTGTTTAGGTATGCTTTTTGGAACTGCTACGGTGAGCCTTGGATAAGCTTTCATATTTTTATTCAAAATATCATTATTTTCCCCGTCAAACTCATTATTATTAAAAATGGAATAGGTAATACTGTCACTTTTATTTAGATAAAAACGAACATTGGATATGACTGTGTTTGAATTGATTATAAACTCTATGCTATAATTTGATGCATACTCATCATATTCTATATCCCTAAAATGGTATTGTAAATCAAGGTTACCAAAGCTTTCTTTAAAATCTTCAGGTAGTAAATCATCAGGAGGTTCGGTACTATTTAAAGAGTCTAAAATCAAACCTCCAATAACTGCTACTAAAATTAACAAAATCATTGTACCTAATGCTGTTTTAGGTCTAGGAATTTTACATATACGTTTTGCTGTTTTCCTTATCTGTTGCAAATATGTTACTTTATTTTTTCTTTTTTTACCCATATTTCATACCGATAATAAAATTATTCGTTAATAAATCCTTATATGTACTTTATTGAAAGAGATATAGATTGTTTTATCTCTGTTTCACCCAATTGGGTTTGTATTTACCTCTCTCAATATCTGTTAATCGCCTGTCTATCTCTTTGAACAACTTTTGTTTTAACGATTCAACCTCTTTATCATGTGATATTATCGCTTCCTCGGTTAACGGGTAGCTACAGTTAGAACAGAACTTCGCAGAAGCATCGTTTTTGTGTTTGCATCGTGGGCATATCTGTGGTTCTACATTCTCGGGGGTGTCGATTTCTTTTTCTTTTTTACCGTACATGGCACGTATAGCTTTGTCCGTGCCTTTCTCATCACGGGCTACATAGGTGCGTACTTCCTTGCTTCCCATCACCCACCCGAAGAATGTGCATAGCTGTGTTTCGGTGAGTTTGTTAGCTAGCTCGGTGGCTCTACTATGCCGGAAGTGGTGGGGGTTGCTTGGTTTGTCTATGTGTGCTTTTTTGAAGGTGTTTTTGAGCATGAGCCGTATATTTGCATAGCGGAGTGCATTACCCTTCTTACGCTTCCAGATACCCACGAATAGCGGTGCATTCTTGTTATCTGCTGTTGGGTGTATTCTAAGGTATTGCTCGATAGTTGGGGCATACTTTATAATGCGTACTCTTCGCACCCCCGTTTTTCCCTCTAATCGTAGCTTTATGCCGTAGTTATCTAAGGTCACATCCTTTATTTTTATGTTCATCAGTTCACCGATACGACACCCTGATTCATACAGCAAACACACAATTGCTCTATCTCGTATATTGGTGGTATGGTTGGCTAGCTTGTCCACATCTTTCACGGTGAGCAATTCTTCAATATCTACCTCTCTTCGATACCTTCCACCTGTTTCAAT
>CAZRMY010000077.1:0-8798 GCA_964601295.1 uncultured Thermoplasmatales archaeon
AGCAGTCATATTTTTTGATGGGGTATGAGATTAACCGCGAGTTCATTACATCATCGACAGTGATATATTTATGTTCATTTCGATACCATTGGGCTTTAGGGTTGTCCATTGCATTGTTCCGATTTTTTGCACCAATTGCTGCGACGTCTTCTTCTTTTACGTTATTGTCTTTCATCCATTTGTTAGCCATTGCAGCATAATAAATCGGGTAAATGCCGCCTACGAGAAGTTCATATCTGATATCTGATGCTAATGCGATAAACTCGCTGCCTTGTGATTGTGATACTGAATCCATGGTCTCCCAGCCGATAATACCCACGACATCATGCTGACCTGACATCACGGCTAATGCTGCAGCATATAATGCAGAACCACCGGTGTTACCACCATTTTCCACACGATAATGGGGTACACCAACAAGTCCGAGATGGTCATGTATCACCCATTCACCACATAACTGATGCGCAAAATGTACAGAGAAATGAGAGTAGATCATTAAATCTAAATCTCGTAATGTAAACTCAGGTACATCTTTTTGTGTTTCTTTGATACATTCAGCAGCGCCGCCTTCGACATTTTCAAAACCGGTTGGTCCGTAATCAAACGGTGTTGTAGCTCCACCTATTATACACACTTTTTTTGACATGTTTTCCTTGCTCCTCCCTTAAGTTAAAAATTTTTTTTTAGTTGAGGCTATGTTCCTGTTGTTATGGGTGCGTGTAATAAGATATGTCTTCAAAAATCTTTTCTTTTCTTCTCCATTTACTTAGGAATACTTTGTATGATCTTTTAAATGATATCATATAATGGTGTATTTATTGTGCTTTCTAAGCATAATAAGTAGTACGTCATCCGCAGGGTGGTTCAAATGGATATATCTGAGAGTTAGGTTATTACGTCTAAGATGGCGAGTAGCACATCATTGTTTTCCAGCATACTGGCGATGTTTTCTACTTGTTCTCTGCTGATTCCTAGCTGATCAATGGTATCTTCTATCCAGGGGTATTTTTCGCCGATTTTCTTGAAATATGATAACATTAAACTTTGTCTAGGAGGTGCATGGGTCTTATTTTTTCTGAGATGTGCTGGATTGTTTATTTTTTCTGTTTCTGATAACTGTTTTTTTATTATTTCAAGTACGGTGTCGTTTTTGGCTGTGTTTTTTTGACTTGGGGTTAAATGTTGCGCAGCTTTTATGATAACGACACCAATGAGTAGAAACATAATCGTTAGGCATAAGCCTCGTGTGATCAGCCTGGTTTTTTTCATGATGCACTCCCCTATATATATTTTTATATTTAATAGTATATAAATATATCTGTGAAAGTACACAAAATACAGGTCACTTACAGCAAAATTACACGTAAAACATATTATTTACAAATAGCAGAGCATCAGCGAATGGAGCGGTTTTCCCAGATAAATCAATTAATACGCATGTTTTATTTGATCTAACGCATCAGGATTCTCAATTGAAGATACATCTCCCAGATCCTCGTTTAGAAACGCTTTTTTAATTGACCCACGCACGATCTTAGCAGAACGGGTTTTGGGAAGATCACCCACAAATTTAATATCACGCGGCCGAAGTGTTTTACCCATGACATTAACGACTTGTTGTTTTAACTCGTTACGCAACTGATCACTGGCGGTATAATCAGGTTTTAGCACGACAAAAGAGACAATGTCCTCACCTTTAATTTCATCAGGTACGCCAATAGTTGCCGCCTCGGACACTGCAGGGTGTTCAATTAATGCCGCTTCAATCTCCGCAGGCCCGGTGCGTCTCCCCGCAATTTTTATGGTATCATCACTTCGACCATGCAGAAACCAAAAACCATCCTCATCAATACTCGCCCAATCACCATGGTACCATATACCTGGCCACCGTGACCAGTAGGTATCAATGTACCGTTGCGGTTCCTTCCAGAACCCTCTGGTCATAGACGGTGCGGGTTGTTTGGCTACCAAATGCCCCATATGACCACGAATCGGGTTACCATCGTCATCGTACACATCTACATCCATCCCCAGCCCAGGACCTCGTAGGGTGCATGGTTTTAAATCAGTGATTGGTAACGGTGATAAGAAACAGCCAACAATTTCAGTTCCACCGGATATATTGATAATCGGGATACGTTTTTCTCCAATATGATTAAAAAACCAGAACCATGATTCTGCATCCCATGGTTCACCGGTCGAACCCAATATCCGCAGTGAACGTAAATTATGTTTATGCGGCCATTTGGATCCATACCGCATAAGCATGCGTATCGCTGTTGGGGAGATACCAAAATGGGTTATCGCATGTTTTTCAATCAACTCCCATAGTCGATCTGGTTTGGGGTAATTCGGTGCTCCTTCGTAAATTACAATCGTTCCACCAAGACTTTGTACACCAATGATCATCCAGGGTCCCATCATCCATCCGATATCGGTCAACCAGAAAAACACATCATCTGGTTTGACATCAAAATAATATGCTAGCTCTTTTGTTATCTGGGCAAGTGCGCCACCATGAGTATGCACCGTTCCTTTGGGTTTACCCGTGGTCCCTGAAGAAAAAATGATCATAGCATACTCTTCAGAGTCCATGGCAACGGTTTCACAGTCAGCTGACTGACGCTCAACGAGTTCATGCCACCAGATATCTTTTGAAGGATTCCAAGCGATAGTATTACCTGTATGCTTGAATACAATTGCATGTTCTATGGAGTCCACCATTTCCACGGCTTTATCCACTGTTTTTTTGATGCCAATATGTTTACCTCGGCGGTGCGATCCATCGGCAGTAAACACTATTTTTGCTTCAGCGATATCCAATCGAGATGCCAATGCTGCTGCACCGAAACCTGAAAAAATTGGGATGCTGATAGCCCCAATTTTTAATGCTGCAAGAACCCCTACCACAATCTCAGGTACCATCGGCATAAAAATACCGATACGATCCCCTTTTCTTACCTCAAGCTCCTTTAGTCCATTTGCCATACGGTTAACTGCGTTATATAATTCACCGTAGGTATACTGTCGGCTTTCGCCTTGTTCATTTTCCCAAATAAGCGCTATATGTTTGTTATGATCAGATTTTGCATGGCGGTCAAGGCAGTTTAACACAATATTAGTCTTACCATCGATAAACCATTTCGTCCATTCCACTCCTTTTGAATCATCATAAATTTTGCTATACGCCTGATACCATTGGATATCAAGATGTTTCATTACTGCATCCCAAAACCAATTGAGATCATCTGTAGACCTTGTTATTAGTTCATTATAGTTTTGTATTCCATGTTTTTCCATGAATTTTTTTATATTTGTATTATTAATATACTCCTGAGTTGGCGTCCAAACAATATCTTCCACTTAAATACCTCCCAAATATTTTTTTAAAATGTATGTTTTTTATAAAAGTAGTATTAGAATTTAACCTATTAAGATTTTGATTTTCTAAGGTTTTTTTGATTTTTTAGAAAACAATAATTTATTTATTCGAAAAACACTGCTTTTGGAGGAGATGCTCCAATAACATTAACTGTTAACGAATCTAAAGTAGCATTATGAGGGATTGATCCATATAACTGCCATGAAGCCTCCGCTCCAGGTATTATGTTATCTGGTTCAGTATTTGGTATTGATTCAAATAATGCAAAACCTGTTCCATTAGTGGTATTAACAGATATTCCACTTATCTTTATTGGAATCTGGTTAGATGCGCTATTTTTTACTGAAATAGTTACATATAATGTCTTCTTTGATGAGCTTTCATCATCTTCAAAATAATAATCCACAATCCTAACAGTAGCATAAAATACATCATTAAAACCAGATTGAATATTAGTCAGTTTTGCATTTGGAATTGAATTGTCATAAAATAAATACCATGATTCGTCTATCTCAGGTTCCTCCGGCATTTCAAATATATAATAATCACCAATTGTTTCTCCCTTTTCAAGATAGGCTATCACATCAGGTTTTTCTGTTTCATCCATCCAATATGAATTATAATTTGTTCCTTCTGGTGAAATTAATCTTTTTCCCAAAGTGTTTGATCTATAACTATAAATTTCTTCATCATTATTTTTAATCGTGAAAAAAACATAAAGAAAGTAAGTTCCGTCATCTGTAGAACTTGGTGCAGTTCTACCTGCTGGAGTATATAATCTTTTTTCAACCTTGACTACATTTAGTGAAAGTTTTGAATCCGATTGTTGTGATATACATCCAACAAATGAAATTGTAATTAATAAACTTATTATTATAAGAACTCCAACTTTTTTCATTTTTACACCCTTTAGGATAGATGATTGTGTAATATAATATTAATCTAAGTTTAAATGTATTTCGAATTTCTCATCCTAGTTTTGATTATAAGACGATTATATGGTTAGTCTTGTCTTCCTATTTGGTTGTTAAATTATTCTTACATGTTTTCATTAATAGAAGATTATTTATGTTAATCATTAATACTGGATTTCAAATCATCAATATATAAGTTTATTCTAAAACTTGATATTGTGAAGGATAACACATGATAGTGAGGCGTTTATAATGAACTTTGAGTTGACTGATGAGCAGAGATTATTTAAAAAAACACTTAGAGAATTTGCTGAAAAAGAAATTAAACCCATTACTGCAAAAATTGATCAGGAGGAGTATTTCCCTGAGGAGTTATATAAAAAAATGGGGAAAATGGGTTTGCTGGGTATGACCGTTCCGCAAGACTATGGTGGAGCAGGTGTCGATCGAATGAGTTATATGATAGCTCTTGAAGAAATCTCACGTGTCTGTGGTTCAACAGGGATCGCGGTGGAAGCGCATAATTCACTTGGGGTTGGTCATATTTTTGAACGTGGTACGGAGGAGCAACGTAAGAAATATCTTCCCAAGCTGGTTAATGGCGATGGCCTTGCTGCATGGGCATTAAGTGAGCCTAACGCTGGTTCTGATGCGGCAGGATTACAAACCACTGCGGTGTTAGATGGTGATGAATGGGTTCTGAATGGTACTAAGCAGTTTATCACGAGTGGTGATCTCGCTGAGGTTGTCACCGTGATGGCAAAGACGGATAAGGACAAGGGCGCAAAGGGGATTAGCGCGTTTATTGTAGAAAAAGACACTCCTGGTTTTAAGGTTGGTCAGTTGGAAGATAAATTAGGGCTTCGAGGGAGTCATACAGCAGAGTTGATTTTTGAGAACTGCCGTGTTCCTAAGGATAATTTACTGGGGGCAAAAGACCTTGGTTTTATTGGGGCTATGGATATCCTTGATAGAGGTCGAACGGCTATTGGTGCAATGGCATTGGGTATTGCTCAGGGCGCCTTGGATGAGAGTATTGATTATGCGAAACAACGACAGCAGTTTGGGCGGCCGATTGGTAAGTTTCAAGCTATTCAATGGATGATTGCTGATATGGCAACTGATATTGATGCTGCGCGGTTGTTAGTGTATCGTGCCGCATGGATGGAGGATCAAGGGATGCCGTTTAGCAAGGAAGCTTCGATGGCAAAGCTTTTTGCCTCAGAAATGGCAATGCGTGCGACAAAGAATGCGATTCAAGTGTTTGGCGGGTATGGGTATACGCGTGAGTATCCGGTTGAACGGTTTTTCCGTGATGTGAAGTTATGTCAGATTGGTGAGGGTACTTCTGAAGTGCAACGTATGGTGATCGCCCGGCGGCTTGGGTTATAAGCCAGTTAGTGGTGGAGGTTGTGTATGTATGAGTGAAGCAAAATCTGTTGCATGTAATGATAGGTCTGTTACGAAAAAAGATCGGTATGATTATCTGTATGAGCAGTTTGAATGGAAGGTTCCTGAGTATTATAATTTTGGGTTTGATGTAGTTGATCAGTGGGCGGAGGATCGAACGAAACTAGCGTTGATTAGCATTGATAGCTCTGGGGAGAAAGCTCGGTATCATACGTTTTATGATCTGCAGGTTTTATCTAATCAATTCGCGAATGTGTTACGTGCTATGGGGGTTAATAAAGGAGAGCGAGTGTTGGTTATTCTGCAGAGTATCCCTGAGTGGTATATTGCGCTTATTGGTATGTTTAAACTGGGGGTGGTCCCTATGCCGGGTACGGTGTTGCTCACGGCTAAAGACATTGAGTATCGTATTAACCGTGCTGAGGCGTCAATGGTGTTGACGGATATGGATCACGCGGAAAGCGTTGAACTGGTCAAAGATAAGTGTCCGACGTTGAAACAGTTCATGCTTGTGGATGGTAAACGAAAGGGCTGGCGGAATTATGATGAGGCTATGCAGGAGGCATCGCGGGAATTAAAACCCAGTGACACAAATCGTACTCGTGCTACGGATCCGATGCTCATTTATTTTACCTCAGGTACCACGGGGCATCCTAAAATGGTGCTTCATACCCATAGTTATCCGTTAGGTCATGAGGTGACCGCTCGGTTTGCTCAGGCTCTTACGAAATGTGATTTGCATTGGACGGTGTCTGAAACGGGTTGGGCGAAAGCTGCTTGGGGGAAGTTGTTTGGTCAAATGATTGTTGGTGCTGGTGTTATTCAATGGGCGACACCCGGCCGGTTTAATCCTGATGGGTTGTTACGGAAGATGGAGCAATATGGGGTGACCACGTTTTGTGCACCACCAACAGTATACCGACTGCTTATCCAGCAGGATTTATCCAAGTATAATCTTAAGTTACGGCATTGTATGAGCGCCGGTGAACCATTGAACCCGGAGGTTATTCGTGTGTGGAAAGAGGCCTTTGGCCTGGATATTTATGATTTTTACGGGCAGACAGAAACGGTGTGCGTGTTGTCAAATTATCCGTTTATGCCGATTAAATATGGTTCAGTGGGTAAACCCACACCGGGGCATGATGTCCGCATTGTTGATGATAACGGTAACCAGAAAAAACCTAATGAAGTAGGGAATATCGCCTTATATATTGGGGATGTACGTCCTCCTGGCTTGTTTAAAGAATACTGGAAGGATAAAGACGCCATGAAGAGAGCATTCAAAGGAAAATATTACTATACCGGTGATCAAGCCTATAAGGATGAAGACGGGTATTTTTGGTTTGTCGGCCGTGATGACGATGTGATAAAATCCTCAGGATACCGAATTGGACCCTTTGAGGTGGAATCAGCGTTAATTGAACATCCGGCTGTTGCTGAATGCGCAGTGATTGGTGCACCTGATCCTAAGGGTGTCCGCGGGATTGTTGTTAAAGCAGTGGTGGTATTATCAAAACGATATAAACCATCCGAAGCCTTAACGAAAGAGCTTCAGGAGTATGTGAAAAAGGTTACCGCTCCGTATAAGTACCCACGGATCATTGATTACGTTGATGAGTTACCAAAAACTATTTCCGGGAAAATTTTGCGACGTCAACTAAGAAAAGAATAACTCGTTACAGTCGTTTACCGGGTTTACGAATGGACTGCGACCGAGATTCAATGATGTCAATATCTAACGTCCCCTTATGATATGCAGCAAGGAACACATCCGCGTTTATGCTATACAACTGGGTATCACACATTTGATGATATTCAGTACATGCCGCATTACTGACATAATCGATAACATCACGCGTAATCTTTGAGGTAAAATGAAAATCTTCAGATAAAAACACATCCACGCCTTTTTTTAATGTGGTCACAAGAATCGCACAATCATTTCTAATGTCATCAGGTTGCACACCATGTTTTTCTTGCATGGAAAGCATACAGGATCGCTCAAAGGAATTTGACAAAAACCGGTTTTTGAAATCAATGATTTTTGCCTGTACTTTTTTAATACGTTTTATAGCTTGTTTATGCTGAGTCTTTGTGATACGTCCCCATATTTTGAGCTGTTCGAGCTCTGAGATTACTGTTGAGGTGACAAAACATGGGATCTGATCACGTGCTACTTGTTTTATCACGGAAGTTATTTTGAGGGTGTCTTTAAGCAAAAAGGAGGTATCAAAGGAGATACTTCTGATTTCAATGACTTTTGGTATCATGTCACCTCATATTTTTACCTAAGATTTTGTATGGTCTTCACCTATCGATTTATATAGAATTATAGTGAGGGCTCGTTTTTGCTTATGTGCAGGCAGCAAAAGAGTACTCTTGTGTTCTTCAAACATGAGTATCACGTAATCTTGAGTGTATGGGTTTCTTGGAAGTCAGTAACCAGGATATAGGCGTCTACATCTAGTTTTATAAGCACGGAATGGGGTGAATTGATAAATGCAGCTAAATACGGATGTTTTTTAGTTAACCTTTGTTGAGTAAACAGTAGATTATCCTGCTGTGTGTGAGCAGTGCCAGATACCGTGACGGTTTGCGCTGCAGTTATGTCATCTCTTTGGTTCTTCCGATTGTCTATAAGAAGGGAAACCTGCGGGTTTTTACAGAGGTTCTCGTATTTTGTCGTGTCACGGCGGGTGACAAAGTAGATGGTGCTGAGATTATCTGAACAGGTGAATGCTATGAGATTTGTGTAGGGTTTGTTGTTATCTGCTGTAGCAAGCACAGCAAATTTTTGTGTTAACACAAGTTTTTTTATCATCTCTTTAATTTTTATTGTGTTCATGTGTCTACCTTCAACACGAATAATCTTGGATCATTTTTCGCGAGTTCTAATGCACGGATGGCGCTTTTTTCTTTATCTTTTATCTCAAGCATAACATCAAAGTTGTATAGCTGGCTTTGCTGGAGGAAATCGGTGAAGTGTTCTGCATTGATATGGTCTGCGTGAGCGCCAATGCGTTTGTTTTGGTCTTGGCTGCTGTAATCGATCATAGGTATGCCATCATGCGTTTTCCAAGTTGTGGTACTGA
>CAZRMY010000078.1:0-934 GCA_964601295.1 uncultured Thermoplasmatales archaeon
GATAAGCCCAGATTTACCTGATTTTTCGATCACCCGTCGGATAGTCCGTGAGATAAGCATTCGTTGTTCACTGTCAAGATATGCTGATGGTTCATCAATCAAATAAATATCAGCGTCACGAACTAAACAAGAGGCTATGGAAACTCGTTGGAGTTCACCGCCTGACAAGGTGTCCACATCTTTATCAAGGAGATATTTGAGATGAAGTGGTTCAAAGATTTCCGCGTTAAAATATGCAGAAGTAAATAAATCCTGTGAGTAGTGTTCAAAGAATTCACGCACACTCCCGGAGTAATCTGGGGTGATATATTGGGGTTTATAACTGATTTTAAGATCAAAATCAATGTCACCGGAGGTCGGATTGTCAACGCCTGCAAGCATTTTCATAAACGTGGTTTTACCGATTGCATTTGGTCCAACAATGCCAACGAGCTCTCCTTTTCGGATGACCCCTGGTTCAATCTGTAAAGTGAAACCTTTGAATTTTTTAGATAGTTTACCATAGGTGACCAGGATGTCAAGGTCCTGACGTCTCTTGGGCGGGTGGGCCACGAATTCGATTTGTTCACCAAAACGAATGTTTTCTTCTTTTAAGAACCCTGAAAGATAGGTGTTAATGGCATGACGGACTCCTCGTGGGCGAGTGACCACACCGTATGCTCCTTCTTCACCGTATAACAGGTGTACGTTATCACACAGGAAATCTAGTACTGCCAGATCATGTTCAACGACCATTACTTTTTTCTGTTGAGCAAGTTCTTTGATGATACGTGCGACTTTAAGGCGTTGATGGATATCAAGATATGAGGAGGATTCATCAAAAAAATACAGATCTGCATCTTTTAACAGCGCTGCAGCGAGTGATACCAGTTGTAGTTCTCCACCGGATATCGTTTGCTCTTCAATCTTTTTATCAAGAACCTTTTCTAGACCT
>CAZRMY010000078.1:944-8665 GCA_964601295.1 uncultured Thermoplasmatales archaeon
TTGTTGTACAACAGCATCAAAATTATTAGTGGAGTCTGCTTTCTGCAGGATTTCTTTGATAGAGCCGGTTAACACTTTTGGCAGCCTGTCAACATATTGTGGTTTGTACACGCTCACTATTTTTTCATCGGCGATATCCTTGAAATGGGCGTGTAGTTCTGTTCCTGCGAAATAGTCAAGGATTTCATCCCAGGGTACCTTCTGGTTGTATTCTCCGAGGTTTGGTTTAATTTGACCTGAGAGTATTTTTACTGCTGTTGATTTACCAATGCCATTGGGTCCAAGGATGCCCGTGCAGCTGCCCGCACGGGGTACAGGGAGCCGGAATAATCGAAACCCGTTTTTGTCGAACTGATGAATCAGATCTGTTTCTAGTTCTTCAGCTAGACCAATGATTTTTATGGCATCAAGCGGGCATTTATGCACGCATATCCCGCAGCCCACGCAGAGTTCTTCAGAGATAACTGGTTTCCCTGTTTCGCCCATCACGATGGTTTCATCACCGGATCGTACTCGTGGACAGTATTTGATACATTCAGTTGAGCACCGTTTTGGTCGGCATCGGTCTTTTAACAATACTGCTATACGCATACCTACGAAAAGGGGGAAGACTGCGCGTGTTAAAAAATATTTGTATTTGTGAGGCGATTCAATTAGAGAAAACTATAAGTTCTGGGATGTTATTCACGTGTTCTGTATAGGAAGGGAAGAACCATGGGAGAAAATGAGGATATATACATCAAACTAGAAATCGAGAAGGACCCTAACACCGGTCAATTAATGCTTCTTACTCGTTTTAATCCTGATGCACCAAATTTCAGCCAGGATAAAACTGGTGTCACTTGGACGCCTACAAAAGCTGAAAAAAATTTTATTAATGAAGCATTTGGGATGCTTGCTAGAAAATAAGTGTGACACAGCAGGTGTACATAATTTGCTTTTACTGCAGGTTAGACTTTTGTGTATACGTTTTCCATGTTCAAGGTGAATAGTAATTCTTCTAAGCGTGTGATATCTTTATCTGATTTGGTGGTTAGATCTTTGAGTATGTCGTGGGTTTTATAGAATATTTCTTCTTGTTCGAATACACCTTGTAGGGTTTTGTCGATAGCGCATTGGTAGATATGGTTGCAGAGTAGTATGCCATCGGTAAAGGTTAGTCTCTCCTTTGCGGTCATGTAGCTCCCCCAGATAGGTGTTTATTGCATTACTGGTTTTGTTTATATATGTTGTTATAGGTTTGTTTTAGAATGGTTGTCTAGTGGGAGTTTCTAGGTGATTGTTTTTTTTGTGAGGGGGTTTTAGTGTAGTTTAAGGGTGCAGTATTGTTGTATTGAGCAGTGTTTGCATTTATGTGGTTCGTTGTGATTTAGCTGGATGGTGTTGTGGTGATGACTTTTTTGCATTTCTTTGATGGTGGTTTCAAGTTCAAATCGTAGTTGTGGATTGAACGGGATTTTATGGTTTTGTTGATCGTATACTAGCATGCCGTAGGGGACGAATGTTCTGGTGTGTTCTTCGATGAGGTGGCAGTATGCGGCTAGTTGGAGGATGTGGTTTTTCTTTGGGGTGGTATGTGCTCCTGATTTGTATTCTACAGGGATGATTCCATCAGGTGTTTGGATGATATAATCTGGTTTCCCGGCGAGGTGATAGCGACGGGAATAAAGTGGTTTATTTGGTTTGTTGAGATCGGTGTAGGTTATTTTTCCTTGGGGGATATGGTGGTGTGTACGTGTCTGGGTGGCGTGTTTGGTGTGTTTCCGGGCGATGTATAGGAAGGATAGTGCTGTTGCGAAACAGCCTGCAGAAAGGAGGTAGAAGAGTAGTGTTATGGTATCACCCCATAGTATAGTACGATACATGCGAGTGCGAGAAAGAGGAGGCTGATTAGTAGGTAGATGCGGGAGCGTTGGATGTGTTGTTGCATGGTGTCAATAGTGGTTCCCATAGTGGTGTGTGCGTGTTTTCCTTTGTGGAGTTTGGGGGAGTTGGGTGTGTGGCCGCATTTTTGTAGATACCATGCGTTGGAGCAGTAGCTGTATTGTCCGATTTCTGAGGCGGTAATGGTAGATTTTTTGGTGGGCATCCCGGTTTTGTTCATGTGTGGTGTTGGTGGTTAGGTTGTTGGTGGGTATTAAATGCTGTTGTGTAGGTGGGTGAAAGTACTTGTTTTTCACGAAGTGGTTATAAGAGGTGTGAATGTTTATCTGTTGGTGAATGTATGGCTGAGAACATTGATTTGTTGTTGCGTGAGCTTGCTGAGATCTATGATACGCAAAGCAGAAATGTATATATAAGTGTATATTTTAATAAGGGGTCGTATGTTGCACTATTACGCAAACGTCAGCAGGCAGTTCAAGATGTACTCACCGATGAAGAGCGCGATAACTTCACTGAAACAATGAAAAAGATACATGAGCATCTTAAAAAAATCCAATGGACGAACATCGCGGTATTTGGATCACATATGCATGACTACCTTACATACACATTAGTGCCTGTACCGGTTACAAACCTTCTTGTTGTTGACTCCTCACCATATATCCGGCCGTTAGCGCGTATTAAAGACGAATGGGAGTCATATACTCTGGTACTTATCAGCTTTGAATACGCAAAAATATATTCAGTAACTCTTGGGGAAGTAGACCGAGAAAAGAAACTTGGTATTGATTTGATGAATAAACATAAGAAAGGCGGGTGTTCGCAAGCACGGTTTCAACGTCTCCGTCAGGGAGCTATTCACGCGTTTTTTTCTGATGTTATCGAAGCACTTGATAAGGTTGCCGAGCAGCAGATTATCCTTGCGGGTCCCGGTGAAGCTAAAAAACAGTTTTATACTGAGCTCCCGCAGCATCTGCAAGAACGTGTCAGTGACACCGTGGATATCAGCGTTGATGATGAACAAGATCTTTTTGCTGAGGCTTCGCAGCTTATGCGGGATCACGAACAAAATAAGGGTCATGAGGCTGTACAACAACTTAAAGCAGAAATCCTTAAGGAGGGACTTGCGGTGTATGGGCTGAATGAGACACTGACTGCGGTACAGAACGGGCAAGTGGATTTACTTCTTATTCAGAAAGACTATAAACCAAAAGGATGGCTTTGTGAACACTGTCAACTTGTTCAAACAGAATCCAGTAAGCGTTGTCCAAACTGTAAAGGTCCTGTGTCTGAGGTTGATATCATTGAAGAAATTCTGGAGTTTGCGGAGCGTACAGATGCCCATGTGGAGTTCACTGATGATGAAACACTTCAGCATCTTGGGCATGTAGGCGCATTACTTAGATATAAATAACTCTTTGTTCATAGTAAGTTGTCTGTTATCCTTTTGATGGGGAGAGAAAAGAGATAGATTTCTGTTTTTTTTTTGAAACTGTTTTGATATCGTTTTTTTATATGTTTAGAGTGGCTGTATCTGGAGAAGTTCGGTGAATGTTTAAATAGGTGATGACACTATGTTAAATAGTATGAGGCATATAAAAATAAAGATTGTATTTTGTGTTCTTTTGCTTTTTCTTTTAGTATCTGCCTCGTTTGGCTCTGCTGTTTACTTTGAAAAAAACGTCTATAGCTGTGAAAAAACAACCGTTGTTAATAGCAAAAAAACATCCGAAGCAGATTGGGCTATGCAAGGATATAACAGGTCACATGTTGGCAGAAGTCCATATAGTACTGCGGATAATCCCGGTATTGAGAAATGGCGGTTTACTGCTAAGGATTGGTGTGATGGATCACCAGTTATTGATCAAGATGGCGCGATATATTTTGGTGATGCGGATGGTTATTTTTATGCTCTTTATCCTGATGGGACATTGAAATGGAAATTTGAAGCCGTGCATGGGTTAGGTGATTTCGGTAGTGCACCTGCGGTAGCTACTGATGGAACCATATATGTTGCTGGTAAATATGGGAGCCCGTTATTTGCTATTAATCCTGATGGTACTGAAAAATGGCGATGTTGGAACCCAGAGATCGATACATCTATTACTATTGATGATAATGGGGTGCTCTATTACGGTCATTGGGATGGTGTTGATGCACGGTATCCCAATGGTACGTTGAAATGGCGTTTTTATACTGAACAACCTGATAGTTATGTGATGTCAACACCAGCAGTTGATGACAATGGTACGATTTATTTCGGCAGCCATGACCATTACATATATGCTGTTTTTCCAAATGGAACATTGAACTGGAGATATGAAACAGGGAACTGGGTACACGGGTCTCCAACTATAGGAAGCGATGGAACAATCTACTGTGGTTCGGATGATGATTATCTGTATGCATTATATCCACAAAATGGATCATTAAAATGGAAAGTAAAAGTTGGCAGTATGCTTGGCAGCCCGTCTTTAGATAAAGAAAACAACCTTTATTTTGGAGTCTGGCAGAATAAAATCTATTCAGTGAGTCCCGAGGGCATGATAAACTGGGAATTTACCATTGGAAATCGGAGCGGTGTCTGGGGCTCTACTGCCGCGGTCTCAGCTGATGGCACTGTTTATGTAGGTTCGTCAATGGAGATTGGGAGTTTAGGCGGTGGAGAAATCATTGCATTGAATGCTGATGGAACAGTAAAATGGCGGAAAGTATTATCAGATAGTTTGGTAACATCATCACCAATTATCGCTGCTGATGGAACCGTGTATATTTGCTCATCAAATGGTCTTGGGCATCCTTCAGGTCCTGGGAATCTTCATGCCTTCGGCCCGCAAGAAACTAACACCCCGCCCAGCAAACCAACGATTAATGGTCTACGGAAAGTGCATGCCCGTCAATACACAAGTTTTAGTTTCACTTCAACTGACCCTGAGAACAATCCTATATCATATTATGTTAAGTGGGGTGATGGCACAACATCTGAATGGATATATGAAACCCCATCTGGTCGCTCACAACCACTACGACATCAATGGTTAATCGGAGGCGTTTATACGATTCGTGCTAAAGCCCGCGACTCGTTTGGCGCTGAATCAGACTGGGCAACATTCTTAGTGATCACACCGAAAAACCAGTCTATAATTAATCCATCCACAGTATCTCTTCTTACTACATTTTATCAATTACGTGCATTCATAGAAAAACAATAGTAATAAAATACAAATTTCTGATAGGATAGCGGTATCTCTATTTCAATTTGTGCAAATAACCGTAGGACAGTTTGATATTGATGTGGGAATAAGTTTATCTATAAATAATAAAAGTTCAATATAAATAAATAATATAATAGCAAAAAGTATTCTTAATAGAGATTCTAATAAACAGAGAGGAACCCAATTCCCAATGGTAGATGCCTCTGGAGATGCATCCTTCCCTTCAACTTTACTATACATATGTTTTAGTATTTGTGGATTATCTCTAATGTACCGAAGCACCTCGTTACTGTCAAACTCTGAATGAGAATTAACATTACTGATTTCTCCCTCTAAATAACGTACTAATTTATCGAAGTTTTCGTCATCAAGTGTAGAAATATAGTTTATTATTTTCTCAAATTGAACTTCACGCCTTTTTACTGGATGAATGCATATATGTATTTCTCTATTTTCCCCTATATGTGTTGATTCAAGCTTTTCATCTTTTTTATGAATAAACGTATTAACTCTCATTTTGAATAATGGTGAATCAACAACCACTGTGGTATTACCACTTGAATATCCCACGACACTGGTAAACGATGCAAGTACAATCAGTAGTACAGCGGTTATGCTGCCTCCAACAAGCAGGTATTTTTTCATGCCTTTCCCCATATTTCCAAAAACTAAACAATATTTAATTATTATGCTTATCATGCAGAAAAACTAGGATACATCCACATAGAATCAGTCTGAGCCTTAGCATTTTAAGTTCTCCAAATATTTTTAAAACAGGAACGGATGAAGGTATCCTAAGGGAGAAACAATTCTATGGTAAACCTCTTTGGAATTCGACGAGAAGATAAAAACAAATGGGAACGCCGAGTGCCAGTAACACCACAACATATTAGTGAACTAAAAGACCAACATGATATCAACGCGATAGTACAACCATCACCTATTCGAATATTCACAGATGCTGAGTATACACAACACGGTGCACAAGTCTCCGAGGATATATCATCATGCCCGGTTGTTTTTGCCGTAAAAGAAATACCCAACGCGTTTTTCCAACCCGGTAAAACATATGTGTTCTTTTCTCATACGATAAAAGGCCAAGCATATAACATGCCGATGCTCCAAAAGATACTTGATCTTGGCTGTACTCTTATTGATTACGAACGGATAGCAGATAGCAAAGGCAGACGCCTTGTCTTTTTCGGGCGATACGCAGGTCTTGCAGGTATGGTCGACACCTTATGGGCATTTGGCAAACGATTACACTCCCAGAACATTAACACACCGTTTAATAATATCAAACAAACTATAGAATACCCGGGATTACCTGAGATACAAACACATCTGAAACACATTGGCGCTCTTATTGAAAAACAGGGGCTGCCAAAATCCATTACCCCCCTGGTTGTTGGATTCGCAGGATATGGTAATGTATCACAGGGCGCCCAAGAAATACTTGACCTGTTACCAGTAAAAGAAATAGATCCACGGCAGCTCACCGAGATATCTGAAAAACCCTCTGATAACGTCATATACAAGGCGGTATTCAAAGAAAAACACATGGTTGAACCCATTTCCACGGAAGATACATTTGATCTGCAGGACTACTACCAGAACCCACAGGTATACCGCTCTGTTTTCCCACACTATCTCCCCCGTCTTTCCATTCTGATGAACTGCATCTACTGGGATGAACGCTACCCCCGGTTATTCACCAAAGAATTTTTGAAGGAAAACTTCACCGGGCAGATGAAACTACAGGTTGTTGGAGATATCAGTGTTGACATCAATGGTGCTATCGAATTCACTGAAAAATCCACAACACCCGATAACCCCGTGTTTGTCTACAACCCCCACCGAGATGATATTATCGACGGCTACAAAGAAAACGGTATAGCGGTGATGGCAGTGGACAATCTCCCCTGTGAACTCCCCCGTGAAAGCTCACAAGCCTTTAGCAAATCACTTGAACCATTTATACCTGCTATCGTAAAAGCAGATTACACCGTAGAGTTCACTCAGCTAGATCTCCCCCCAGAGATAAAAAACGCAGTGATTGTCCACCAAGGAAAATTAACCCCACAGTACACGCATCTTGAACAATATTTATAAGGTTCGTTCTGTTGCACCCTTCTTGTTCTGTTAACAAAAAAAAGGGGTGAAGTATATTTCACAGAAACACGTGTTAGTCCTCGGCGCAGGCATGGTATCAAAACCCTTAGTTGAATATCTTTTAGCATTACCTGATTTCACTGTTACCATGGCAAGTAGAACAGTGAGTAAAGCAGAGGCTATCATAGGGGAGCACCCTGATGGCAGAGCTGTTTCCTTGAATGTCAAAAATGAACAAAAAATGGAGGGACTCATTGCCAAGGCAGATGTGACCGTAAGTCTCCTACCGTATGTGTATCATCCAACCGTGGCAACATTATGTTTAAAACATGGTAAACACCTGGTTACCACCTCATATGTAAGCGAAAAAATGCAGGCATTAGACAGCCAAGCAAAAAAGACTGGTGTGATCCTGTTGAATGAATGTGGTCTTGACCCCGGTATCGACCATATGTCTGCGATGCGCATCATTCATAACGTGTATGATAACGGCGGGAAAATCACCAGTTT
>CAZRMY010000079.1:0-8603 GCA_964601295.1 uncultured Thermoplasmatales archaeon
CGTGCTTGGTGGTGATCAAGCGACTCATGATCCTCGGCGGTTGGTGTATGCGATTTTTAAGTTGCTTGGAGAGGAAAAACTGTTTACGGGTGATGAGGCGCAGGTGCTTGCTCGTATGATGAAGACAGCACCACGAACAAGTAGTATGGGGCGGGTGCTGGATGCGATTTCGTGTTATTTTGAGATTTGCACGAAGCGGACGTATGATGGTGAACCGGCGATGAAACTGGAAAAGTATCTGGCGCAGGGTAACGCCCGGTATACGTTTGATGTATGTGTTGATCATGGGGTGGTAAGAACAGTTGAGTTGTTCCGTCAGTTGGATGATATGGTACCGCGGAATGTGTCTGAGCAGCAGAAAGCAGATTTATGTTATTCTATGGTGAAAGCAATTATTGATGCGTTGACTGATATAGCTATTGAGCGTGCCGTTGATCAGGGTGTTTCCTCTGTGGGGTTGACAGGTGGTGTGTCGTATAATATTCCGATTACGGGTATGGTGGCAGAAAAAGTGAGAAAAGCGGGGTTGAAGTTGTTGGTGCATAATCGTGTGCCGAATGGTGATGGGTGTATTGCGGTTGGGCAAAATAGTATTGCTGCTGCTTTGAGTAACTGATAGAGGGGTAATGGTAAGTCGTTAGTTGGTGGCAGGATGTGTGCTTATGGTTGATGGTTATAGTATTATGTTTAGAGAGGTATATTAAAAAATGTGTGCCGGATAATTGGTTTTTTTGTATCTATTATTAGGGTTATAATAGAAAGATTTATATACAACTATTAACAATAGTTAATTACGAGGTGGCTGAAGCGATACACACTGAATGCATCGCTTGGGGGTAGAACATCTTTTACGCATCCCATCCTCTCTCCTCCTCCCCGAGAGGGCCTTAGAACCCGACCGAGGCCACCTCAAGCACTTCTGCGTTGTATCCGCTGTTGGATTTTGTCACTGGTCAACTCCCGTATAGCATCACTAGCAATCCATCGGGCAGCACTGGAATTACGTTGTTTTAATTTATAGGCTACCGTTACCGCTTTTTTGTTCAACGATATATTGCGTTTTCCGATAGTACGTAACGCCCAGTTCACTGCTTTTTTAACATAATTACGTTCATCATCGGAATGTTTCATAATCACCGGAAACATTTGTTCAAAAGAAGAATCAACTGCGTTTTTATCATGTACTGCAAGACCAGCTATTAACGAAAACGCGCCGCGTTTCACAAATTCTTCTGTTCGTTCAGCCCAGCCATACACTTTATCCCATGCATACTGGGTTTTATCAAATAAACTGGTGCAGGCTTGATCGCAGATATCCCATGAGTCGAAATCTGCTGCCCAGGAGTCCATCTGCCCAGGTGTAACCTCCAGGGGGTTATCAATAAAACAGGCTAACAAACGGGCATCATGAACACCGGTTTCCCAGAGTTGTAAGGCTAGTTGATGGTTACGTCCAACCTGCCGGGCGATAGGCCGGAGTTGGTAGATAGAAAGACCGAGGTTATTATGGGGGTTTATCCCAAACCGTGCTTTACCCGCTACGGCCTCAGGGTCACACTTAGATTTGAGTAGGGTGATAATCTCATCGGCATTCATATTCATGGGCATAGCAAAACCGTTTATCAGTTATGTATGTACTTATGTGTTGTTATTTTACGATTTTACCGGTTTCAAGGTACCAGAGATATAAATCAAGCTCAGCGAGAGTGAGATTGGTTTGTCGCGCTAGTTTTTTGAGGTGTTTTTCAATGGTTTTATAGGTTTTTGGTGTTACTGATTTTGGTGGTGTAATAATACCGTTTTTATGGAGTAGGTCAATAATATGGAAATCTATTATCGCATAGTGTTGGTAGCCAATATTTCGTAGGAAATGACTTGCTTCTTTGTAGCCGAGGCCTTTAATGTGTTCCACGAACCATTCACGAAGTGTTTCACCCTGTAACGTAGATAGAACCTGGGGGATTTCTGATTTTTTTTCTCGTGCTGCAACGATATAGTGAGCGCGGATATTAGGAAAACGGTAGCCTAATCTGCGGAATGCTGCGGTTAATTCATCTCGGGTGAGAGTACAAAAACCGGCGTGTATGTGCTGCTGGATATGTAGGGTTTTTTCGGCATCATAGTTTGCTGCTAAAATACAGAAACAGAGTTCGCAAAACAGGGTGTTTGGGCTACGGTCGATTTGCTGGAATTCTGTGATGCGGTGTGTAATGTGCTCTTTGATGTCATTTTGTCGTAGGTGTGTTATCTGTTTGACTAACGTGTGAATGGATAATGTCCCCCAAGGTGACCTGGATGGTGGTCGGTGTTAAAATAGCTTTAGTTGGAAAATGATTTTTTGTGATGTTTATAGGGAGAAATAATGGCTGAACAGGGCGAGTATAACCGGTATGGTGATCAGTGAGCTTGCGAAGCTAGCGACGATATACTGGTTTACGATGCCTCGGTTTCCTCCTGCACGTTCGGTGACCAGGGGTACTGCGGTAACTGGGGGGACTGCAGCTTGAATGATGATAAGCAGCGCGATATAGAATGCTGGTCGAATTAGGAGGAGTACTCCTAGGAATACGAGGGGAAAGATAATGTTTTTACAGAGAACGAATTTGAGTGATTCTACTATTTGTATGTTGCCTTGTTTTTTGTAATCAACATAAATGTTGCCTCCAAGAATGATCATAATGAGCGGGATGGTCATGCCGCCAAGGAGAATAAGTATGCGGATGATAACATCTGGTATAAACATCTGTGCATCAGAGAGACGGAAGATCAAAGCAATAATCGTTACAATAAGCACGGGGTGAATAATTTTTTTCCAGTCAAGTGAAAGTGTTTTTTTGCTTTTAAAGAAGAAACGATAGGTGCTGAAAAAAAACGCAGGGTAGAACAGGGTGAAAATAAACAGATAGGGAATGTATTGTGAGTTATCTCCAAACATCCCTGCGAGTATAGCGAGGGGGAAGAAGATACCGTTTTGATAAAACAGGCTTACCGCAAATTCACTGCGGGTTTCTTTTTTTGCAAGAAACATCAACAGACAGGTTAGTGCTGCTGCAATACCCGTGAAGAACATCCACCATACGGGGAGCTGCCACCAATCCGGAGACACTGTTGGATCGAAATCTTGGATGATGTTAATGAATATAAGACTGGGAAGCGCGATTTCTAAGGCGAGCGGGGAGAGCAGGCTAAGGATTGACCCGGGCATTATACGACGTTGTATGAGCCAGAAACCAAGAATACCTATCCCAAGGAGTACCGCAACTGATTCAAACGTGGTAACGAAAAGATCCATGATTCCCCGTCACAGACAACTAGACAACTTATATTAATGTTAGCAACTGTTTCATCAGCATTATTCAATCTGTTAATAAGCTATAAAACCCCTCAATGTATACCTCTACACCCTACTATGATATGGGAGGTTGTAAATAATTTATGAAATCAACAACAATAATAGAGTTAATGACCAAAGACCATCTACACATTGTGAAACACTTAAACGAGGTAGAATCAAACATCGACGCAGATCACCTCACCTTACTGAAAGTGTTTGATCAGTTCAACTGGCATCTCGAAAAACATTTTTTCACCGAAGAAAAAGCCTTATTCACCGAATATGAACCTGAAAACACCACAAGCGGCTATGCCATGCTCCCACAACTCATCAAAGAACACACTGAACTCCTCAACACAGCAAACAACATGCGACATGCCATCCGAAAACGAAATACCCCTACAGGTTTCCTAGCGTTCAAACAACAACTCATGAAACATAAAACCTTTGAAGAAACCGAAGTATACCCCAAACTTGATCAAAACCTTACCGACCAGCAGAAACAAGCTATTATCAACAAAATAACAGAAATAGTCGAATAAACCAGCCTATTTTTATACTGTCAACCAAGGGGAAACTCCTCAAACCGTTCAGCTTTCGCCTTACAAATCGGACACACCGGCGGCGGCATATCACGCGCACACAAATACCCACACACCGTGCATCGCCATACCTGTTTCTTCTCACCCTTTTTCTTTTTAGACATACCTCCATCCTCCCCGTTAGACGATTCGTTGCTCTCTTTTGCCTCCATAGCCGCAGCCCGTACCTCATCAGGACGACGCTCAGGTATAGACGCTATCTTCGAGGGATCATCATACTTTTCTTTATCCACAAACAACCCACAATAACACATCCCATACTCATCAACATCCGCATCCCGATACTCACACGGACAGATAATATCAACATCATACGGTTTCACCCCACAGGCCATACGACACGGACATGAACCATATCCATATCGCTGTTCATTCTCCACCAGCCCGTCAATAAGATCAGCTAACAACTCCTCATCCGAACACAAAAAATACCCGTTATCCGCGGCATCCTGCTGCATTGATGCTTCCACCTGTTTAGCAGAAACCATCTACAACAACACCTCCTTCATACGATCCGCATCATACCCCGGGATAACCGTTTTACCACCATCAATCACCAACGTTGGAAAACTCCGCCGTGGATTATACTTCTGCAACTCCTCACGAACCCTCCGGTATTCCTCACCAGACAACAAATCAAAATCAACATATTCATAGGCGATATCATGCTCTTTCAGAAACTTCTTAGTTCTCCGACACCACCCACAGGTACTCAACGCAAACAACCGAACAGTATGCTCCTTATTCTCCCCCGCAACTTTTGTAAAAGACATAGCAAGGACATCTCAAGCAACCAACCGCTATTAAACTTTCCCGTGCACCACACTAAGCAAGCTACCGTACAAAGACTTTTAAACAACAAACAAGTATCAACGTCATTAAAATAAGGAGGCGTAAAAAAACATATGACCACCACGTATCACTGTCAATCCTGTAAAAAAACCGCAACCGTTAAAGACACTGAGAACCCGCCAGTCTGCTGCGGACAACCAATGCAACAAATTCCTAAAGAAATCTGCTTACAACCAGATCACGCTGAACACGCACGACCCATGGAAGATGAAGATGCCTGTGATGAATTCCGCGCCGGCGAATAAAAAAACTAAGACAAGGGAGGTGAAAGACCATTACCACTTGTGATGTATGTGGCTGTACCAAACCAGAAGAAGAACTCAATTACCTCAAAATTAAGGGAACCACCAAAAAAATCTGTAAAGAATGCGCAACCGCAATCAAAGGACTCGCATAAACACCTTTTTTCCATTCTTTTCTTAATTTACCTCTTGAAGATTCCCCAGCGTACGCACCACCAGTTCAGGTAACGCTGGATGAATATGAATACCATGCGCCACATACCCCAAATTTCCACCTAACGCCATCGCATTCACCACTTCTTGAATCAAAATAGGCGCGTACGGCCCACAAATATGAAACCCAAGGATTTTGTAACTCTTTTTTTCCACAATAGCTTTCGCAAAACTCGTATCATCCGCCATCGCCTGCCCCTTAGCCACATCACCATACCGTGCAGTACCCACAAGAATATCATGTTCTTTTCGTGCTGATTTCTCAGTCATACCCACCGATGCGATCTGCGGATACGAAAACACCGCATACGGGATAGCAGAATAATCCATTTTAACCTTATCAGAATGATGCGCATTATGCCAGACAACATCTGCCTCATTATTAGCCACATGACGAAACATGTACCTTCCAATCGCATCACCCCACGCCCACATATTCTTCACTGATGTCTCCAGATACCCATTTACTGCAATGAACCCCCGTTTATCTGTCTCCACACCTGTTTTTGCAACCTGTAACAAATCAGCATTAGACTTCCGACCAGCCGCAACCAAAACACTGTCAACATCCACGCTCACTTCGTCATCGGTCTTACGGTTCTTACCAACCATCTCAATCTTCCCCTGCTGCTTATTCACTGCCACGACATCCGTGTTAGTATAAATCGCCATCCGTTTACCCAGCTCCTGCTGCAACAACTGAGATATCTCAGGTTCTTCATGAGCAAGCATACGTGAGCTCCGCCCCATGATCGTCACTTCAGAACCCATCGCTTCAAAAAAATGACTAAACTCCGCAGCAATATACCCGCCACCAATAATACCTATACTGTTTGGCAACGAGGTAAGCTCAAAAATATTCTCATTAGTCAAATACTTGATATCCTCAATACCCTCAATCGGCGGGATCAACGGCCGCGCACCAGACGCAAGAAAAAACTGCTTCCCTTTAAACTGAGTACCCGCCACCTCCATGGTATACGTATCAATAAACTCTGCTTGTGTATCATAATAATCCAAATTAGACACATCCGTCATTGCCTGCTCCATATGCTCACGACTAGGTATAACCGCCTCACGCATCCGTTTCATAACACCTGCAAAATCAATCCGCTGTACCGCTGCATCAACATCCAACTTTGAAGCCTCACGAATCTCCATCACTCGATCAGCTGGATACACCAACATCTTTGAAGGAATACACCCCACATTTAAACACGTCCCACCAAGCGGTCCTTTATCAATTAATGCTACCTTTTTACCCTGCCGAACCGCACCATCAACCACGGTCATACCAGAACCAGAGCCAACCACGACCACGTCATACTTTTTCATAAAAATCCTCTGTAATTTTATCTCAAAACACCGACTTGTTTTTATCACTTACCCCAAAAAAATAGAATCACTCAGCGTACCAAGCTATGACACAACAAAACATGCTCGACATACACTATCTTATTCATCAGAAAACATACTGCCATACGTATTAACATGCACAAACTCAGATAAACCCAGACGCTCCGGCCGCGTATGCTCAGCCTCACGTTGTTTATCAGACAACACTGGATTAATCGTAGTGGTATGCTTTCCCACAATCACCAAGGTGATCACCTGCATATCATCAGGAATACCCAACACCGCACGTGTCTTCTTCGGGCTATATCCCGCAATCGGATGCGCCACCAACCCCCGTTCAGTAGCACGTAAAATAAGCTGCGCAGTAGCCATACCCGTATCAAACAAATAATACTCCCGATCATAAATAACGCAATCATCCTCTTTTTTACAACATACCGCAATAATCATAGATGCTTTGTATGCCCATTCATTCCCTGATGAAAGCACATCACGCATCTTCTTCAGCATCTCTTTGTCATACACAAACACATACCGCCAGGGTTGATGATTAAAACAAGATGCGCTTAACTGCGCAGCATGTGCAAGCTCATAAATCAAATCAGCCGTAATATCCACCGGAATCAAAGAGCGATACGCCCGCCGGGTATTAATCGCTTTTTTAACATCCATACATAACTCCTCCTAAAACAGTATACACACTCATTTAAGCAATATACCATAATTGTTTTTGTTGTTTAATCATTTTTTCATCCGCTAATTTACCAAGCAACTGCATCAATTTATCCGTTGAAATCTGTAAATCTCGGGCAAGCTCATCTATTGATTTCCCTGGTGAGTCCAACAATTTTTTCAGTATCTGCCCCCGCAACTGCCGATTCGACCCCTGAAACGGCTCTTGCTTAGTATAATGTGCACTACGACGACTGGGATTAGTTACCTTCTTTTTCAACATGACACCATAATCCATAAGCGCATAATACCAATCTCGGGGACTGCTGCTATCAAGCGTTTGTTCAACCAACGGGACTAACTGTCTATCAGTTACCCCAGACTTCCCTCTGAAGAAAAAATGCAGAAACACCGTACGAATATTCGTCTCAATAAGAATAACAGGTTTGTTAAATGCAAACGCCTGTACAGCTGCAGCTGAATACGGGCCGACACCAGGAAGACTACGCAGTTGCATTGCATCATCAGGAACTCTACCCTGATGATGAAGCATAATTGCTTCAGCAGCCTGTTTTAGAAAACGCGCCCGCCGGTTATACCCCAACCCATGCCACAACCTCAACACTTCATCAAGCGATGCATCAGCTAACGCTGCTACTGTGGGAAACCTGTCGATAAACACAGTATATTTTGAAACAACCCGGTCAGTTTGCGTCTGCTGCAACATCATCTCAGATACCAGTATCTTATATGGATCCTCGGTTTCACGCCAGGGAAACACTCGTTTATGCTGCGCATAAAACGCATATACTATCTGCTGAAACTGCTCAATATCCTCCTCTAGGAGGGGCGCAGGTGAAAAGATTCTGTCACGTAAAACCGGTGCGTGTTCAAGCATGATACCCCAAACGTACAATACTAAAAAAAGGGAAAAATAGGGTAGCCGTCTATGAGGACCATAACCCATGTATATTACAGTATTCCCGTGCTTTGACATTTTTTTTCGGTATAGGAAACTCAGCCATCGGTTTATCACCGGGTTTTAGAAATGTTCTATACGCAGCATCATCGGTAAGTACCTGTATCCATTCGATATGATGCTTCTCTTCCATTGGATGCGCTTGATTCTGACCGATTTTCACGCGAATACCATCAGCGGTTTCTTCGATATATGGCACATGTTTTTCCTTAGATGAATCCTCAGTTTGTTCCTTTTGTAGTTCCATGGGTTGCTCACAGCAAACAAGTTCTCCAACACCGGAATGTAAGACTTTCACTATGTTGCCACATACATTACATTTGTAAGTTTGATGTCGTTTAACCATAAGAAAG
>CAZRMY010000080.1:0-8572 GCA_964601295.1 uncultured Thermoplasmatales archaeon
AGGCTACAAGCACGCTGTAGTCTTGTGGGTTTTTGACGAGCCACATGCACATGGCATCAACGTTGGTCTCCCAGAGTTCTATGTCTGGGTAGTGTTTGGCGAGTTTCCGTGCTTCTTCTATCATCATGCCACTGGTCTCTCGTATGACATTGGGTTTTTCGACAACGGTGACTGATTTTCGGTTGTACTTTTTGGCGTAGTCAAAGGCTTGTTTGAGTATGTTCTGGCAGGCTTTTCTGGTGAAGATACGGCAGGATATTGCTAGATCATCTAATGGGGTGTTTTCGAAACGTTTCATTTTTGGGTGGGTAAGTAGGGCATCGAGTATGTTTTGTGGTGTGGGTTTGAATTCGACGCCTGCGTAGAGTCCTTCGGTGTTTTCTCGGAAGACGACTAGGTCGATGTCGTCACGATAGTTTAATGGGTTCCCAGGGAATGCTTTGCAGGGGCGCATGTTCGTATGAAGGTTGAATTGTTGTCGAAGTCGAACGATAGCGCTGCTATATACAATGCCTTTGTTTTGGAGTTCTGGGATGAGTTCTTTTTGTGCATCTTCGTTTGGTTTTGATGTTATTGCTCCAAAGAGACAGCAGTCTGTTTCCTTCAATAGTTTAATGGTTCTATCCGGGAGAGGGTTGCCTTCTTTTTTCCAGAATTCCCAACCGATATCTCCGTAAATGTATTCAGCATCGAGGTTTATAGAGTCTAGAACGCGTTGTGCTGCGTTCATGACGTCGTTTCCCACGCCATCGCCTGGGAGACATGCAATGTGATATTTGGTCATGGAAGCCTGTAATTGAAAACATGTTTTTATATGCTTTGATGCCTGCTGTGAAAAGATAGTGTTTTGTATTATGCTCAGGGTTTATTTTCGGAGTTCACCTAGGGTGGTTATTCGCTCTGCAAGGGCGTTGTGTTTGTGAATGGATTCTTCGCTTTCACTTCGGGCGATAACGACGACATCATCAGGCAGATCCTGGTAGGTTTCTAGGACGTGCTTAAGGATTTCTCGGACAACGTCTTCAACGAACCGGGGTTTTTGATGTGCCAGGTAGACAAGGTTTCCTTCTTCTTTACGTTTCAGCAAGCTAAAGGTGGGTGAGCTAAACGCGTTTTCAACTATATGTATCAGATCATCAGCGTCTACATCATGTCGTTCTTGGGGTACTTCGATCATAAGCGTTCCAAGATTACGTTGATTATGGGTAGGTACGGGAATTTGCGATGTTGCGTTGTTCAGTGTTCGTATTACTTCCATGGCGCAGGGACAAGCGGTCATGCCAATTGCTTTTACCCCGATAAGCTTTCGAATGTAACCGGTGTGGTTTGCTCGTGCTTCAGCGATGAGTTTATATGGTTCAGCACCTTGTTGACCCGATGGGTACGTGGTGTCTAAAAAATAATCTGCTTCTGCCTTGACTTCTGATCGGGTTGCATATTCGTGTTTTTTTAGGAGAAGTGCTGCGGTTTTTGCACAAAATGACTCGAGATCTTTGACGGGTGTTTTAATGGTAGCATCTATGATCTCTGAGACAAGTTCTATATTGCGGGACATATGGCTCCCTTTTTGTGTCGCGGGTAAATCTACAAAAAGATCCAGGGTAACTACAAGTTGGTTGATGGTTTGTTTACCTGGTCGTTTTATTTGAATAAGTTTTTTTACGCCAGTTACACCGACACGGGTAAGTTTGAAATGTGATGAAGAAATCATGGATTGTACATCAGGGAGATCAATGGGATTCACCAGTATCACCTCATTTTTTGGTAAGTACTAGCTTTTAAAATACATATGGGTGTTACTCAGTTTTGCAAAAAGGTAATAATGGAGGTTTTTATTCAGGTGTTCGTGTAAGCTGCCGCTGTGGCTTAGAGGTATAGCGATTCCTTGGTAAGGAATAGGTCGGGGGTTCAATTCCCCCCAGCGGCTTAAGAAATTGGATTTTTTGGTTTTTTTTAATACAATCTTTCTACTTAAAACACATTACAATAGTTGACAACCAGCTGTACCCTGTTTTTCAAAATATCTTTGATGATATTCTTCAGCAGGATAGAACTCTCCAGCGGGTACTATCTCTGTTGCTACAGGCGGTTTATACTTAAGTGAGTCTTGCATATGTTGTTTTGATTTAACAGCAGTTTTATGCTGATCATCGGTATGATAAAAAATAACTGACCGGTATTGGGATCCAACATCCAGGCCCTGACGGTTCACCTGAGTCGGATCATGTATCCTCCAAAAAACAGCAAGAAGCTCCTCATAGGTTATCCTCTTATCATCGAAGAGTACTTGTACGACTTCAGCATGACCCGTGGAATTAGTACAAACCTGGTCATATGATGGGTTCTCTATAGATCCCCCCATGAATCCTACTTTGGTATCAACGACACCGTTGAGCTTACGGAATGCTGCTTCTACACCCCAGAAACACCCAGCACCAAACGTTGCTTTTTCCATAATATTTTCCTATCAGCACTTTTGTAATTTAAAAAGAAAGAAAAAAATTTAGTTCATCAGAGATACCAGGTTGAATATGATATCTCTGAAGCGTTGATTTAGTATTGGAAATCGGTGTATCAATCTTGTAAACAGCGGATTATATGTTGTTTCTGGTATATCCTCTGGTGTTTCACCATCTTCGATAGCTAACGTGGGATCACCAAATAACGCAAGCTCCAGCACGGTTTTGTAATCAAAATCCTCGAATTCAAAGCTGTTGGTATACCCGGTGATACAGTCACTCCAGACGTCACCAAGTATTTTATCAGCAGCAATGCCCTTGAAAAGATGAACCTCCATCCATCCGAATGCTCGTTCAGGCTCAGAGCTGCCATAACTCCCATAGCCTATGCCTGAGGCACCGTAACTGGCGATACCCCCGCCATTGGTTTTTTTAACCATTTTCCATCCAAGACAATCTAATGATTCACTATATTTACTGTTGGAACAGGCGTTGAAAACGACAACTGGATATTTTTTGTTGTTAAATAACCAGTCGATATCAAGGTAAACAAATCCGCTCCATCGTTGTCCCTCGGGAATCCAGGTGGTTTCATCACCAGGTGGATGAGTCGCCCATGATATCGGGCTGCCATGTCCGGAGAAATCAACAAAATCAGCGCCATCATAAAACCCTTGGATGATATTTGATTTTGTCAACGTGCCTGTTGACCCCCATAGTTTTGTTGAAGTATACCCGGGGAGCTCGTCAAGCACTGCATCATTAGCATATTCTCCTTCGTTGATATCTTCAGGATCGCCGGGGAATGTATCTCCACCGATTTGTACGATAGTGTTCATCATACTGTTATGTTCTTCAAACTCAATGATTTTCCCAACAAACGTTTCTGCTTCACTTGGGGTGTGACAGGGAAGTCGACAAAGATATACATCAGGATAGATGTCAACCTCGGTCATATCACCTGGTAGCTCAGCGTATTTACCATTGTCGTTGGCATCCCAGTCGCTAAAATCTCCGACGCCGTTATAGACATCAGCATAATACAAATCACTGGGAAATTTCTCTTCATATCCTCCTGAGGGCACCCAGGCGTAACGTACCGGGAATTTCTCTTCATCTTTTAACCCACTGCCCACCAGCATAACATAGGAAACACCATATGTCTCAATAGCGTCCTTAATAAAATATTTGATATCCTCCTGACGGTCAACCCCAACATCCTCAGGCACATCAGCTAATGTCACCATCAACGTAGGTGTCCCATGATCATTCTTATAGGTTACCAATGGCTGTAACGCGTCAGTAAATTCTTCAGCGGAAATAATCAAGAACTCATATTCATCAGTAAAACTCACTGATGTCTGACTATAGGTTATACTAATCTGAGCTGATGCAGCACAGTTCATTGTATTCACTGCGGGTTGGTATTGTACTGGATGTAAAAATATGGTCACAAACACTACATGCTCTCCATCTTTAAGCCCACTACCCACACGATATGTAAACGACTCTTCAGGATACACGATAATATCAGCATACTCATCTGCCACTACTGCATGCTGAGGCTGCTGGATCGGTCCCACACCAAGTATCTGCGGTTCAACAGATGGCATAACAGGTTTGGTTAACTGGTATTGGGTATACTCAGAAAATTGGACATCAACCGAATTTATTTTTGTGCCAAATGGAAACACAAACGTCCGCGCTACAAGTGGGACTTCAGGTTTACCCTGTGATATCAGACGAGCGGTCTCCTCCGCTAATGACACTGATACGTACTCTGATCCCGTAACAATCTGCGGGTTTGAAAAACCAATCTGTTCAGTAGAAATCAATTCAGAGTTCTCTAGCGTACTTGTAGCAGACACACCCAGTCCACTACCTACTAATATTCCTAACACTACTACTGCCACGAATTTTTTCATTGTATTACCCCCAAGGTAAGCTATAATCTATACCATCCTAGCCCTTATAAATGTTTAGTATTATTTATCAAAAAAAACTAAACTTGTAGAAAGGAACACAGAATTAAATAGATACCTGTTCTTCTTGCTTTCTTTCTAATTTTTTAATATACAATTGCGCCGAAGCAAACGCAATAAGAGACCCAAAGGAATTAGCTGCCACAATACCCCACCAGATACCCGGCAGTGATAACATGAAAACCATAGAGAACACAACAGCAAATATCGGGGTAAACACCATAGCTCTCAACAATGTCACCCCTAATGCATATAACCCTTTCCCGCATCCCTGAAATAACGACGATGACATGATACCAAACGCTACCGCCGGGTAAAACAGGCAAATAATCCGCAGGAATAACTCAAGATCATCAACAATACGCACGCCACCTTCAGCAAGAGTAAACGCCTGAGCTATAAACGGAGCTAACACAAAAGTCACTACAGCAATAATTATCTCAATGAGCAACCCCATTTTGATCGCATATAAAAAACTAATCTTGATTTTATCATAGTTTTGTTCACCATATGCGGCCCCAGACACTGAAACCACCGCAGTAGCAATACCTAACAGCGGTAAAATCGCCATTGTCGCCACACGCCATCCGGTGGTATACACGGCAACACCATCTGTCCCACCGATAGACACAATAATCCCATTCAAAATCAACATCATCACCGCCATAGACAACTGCTGTAATGACGATGGAACACCAACCCGTAAGATATCAGAACCAATCTCTGGGATGTACCGGAACCCTTTCACTGACACAGAAACATAGGTATCTTGCTTACGAAACAGCCAATACCATAAAATACCACTCGATATCATCAACGAAACCACGGTCGCCCAACCAGCACCCGCAACCCCAAAATCTAACGCATAGATAAACACGGGATCAAGCACAATATTCAACCCGGCTCCAGCAGCTAACGCGTACATCGCACGATGTGCATCACCCTCACCACGCAACAACGCATTAGCAACATAGGCGAAAAACACAAAAATAGCACCCGCAAACAACACCCTCCCATAAGCTAAGGTAGCACTCAGGACTTCACCTGCGCCTATAAACGAAAAAATAGGTTCAGCAAACACCAACAACAGTAAAGTAAATACCGTAGCGAGAATAACCATCATCAACAACGTATGAATAGCAACCTGATCAGCGCCCTTCTTATCATTAGCACCAATACGACGTGATACCGCAGATCCTCCTCCAACACCTAAACCCGTGGCAAGCGCCATCATCATAAAGAAAAATGGATACACAAACCCAACTGCTGCCAACGCATCAGGACCTAACCCCGATACCCACAGTGCATCCACCACATTATACAACGTCTGAATAGACATCGCAATAATCATAGGAACCGCAAGCGTCATAATCGCCTTCTTAGGATTCCCCAATAACGTCTGCACACCCTTAGTCATCTCACCCCGTAACCTACTACCCTCATCTGCCATCTCTATCAAATATCGCTCGGGTGTAAGTTACAACATATATAAGAACATTCGCACCACCAACTTATAAAAACAACCCTTAAAAAAAATCGTTTTACCATTTTGCCACTCTGACACAACGAATTTAAATACCACCATCCACAAAAACAATACACAACCAGGAGAGGACCACATGAAATATACACACAGTAAAATAGGAAAATATGGTTACCGCTGGCAACCTGTAGAAGGATACCGCCGAAAAGATGGTGCAAAAATACCGCCACGCATGAAAAAAGTATTTTTCAAATGGAAAGAACACTAATTACCAAAATATCACTAACAGCACACAATATTAGGTGATATAACGGCGGAAAAACAACAGTATACTCGTAACAACTAATGCAACAGCATAAGAACACACCGATCCAACAACAATACCAAAAACAGGGTAAAACAAAAACACACCAACCGCGTACATATTCACACTCTGACTGCCATAAATCATTGATTTTGCCATACCACCCGTAAACACTGGACCATGTTCATACAAAAATATTAGCATCGTCGACAGAAAAATCGCTGGGAAAATAGAAAAAATACCGCTAAACACAGGCCCTAGGTATGATAATGACACTGCCAACGCGATAATAACTCCTGCTAGAAAACCTCGAAACACTATTTTTATCAGGGTATAATGCACCTTGATTCTATCTTGTGAACGTACCCCTGTAAACCTATTCAACACGAAAAGAATCCCGACAAATGCACTTACATAAATAACAAGAGAAACCACAATATCAGAGATATTTACAATCACCAATAGTATAGTAAGCAGTGCCCAAACACCAACAGATAATATTACACCCCAATACCGCAACTTGGGGGTTAACAGCGCAATCAAACCAAGTAACACAAGATTAATGCCCATTTCAGCAGGAACAATGGATGCCGACTCAGCAGCAAAACTAGTTCCCTCAGTTAATCCTAAAAAAACATACGCAACCACTATCGTTGATGGCAGGGTACCAAGAATACCCCCTAGTTTAGTACCATATCGCTCAGCGATCAAGGTAATTACTATGACAATAATAGCTGACAAGAAAAACGGTAGAACACTTTGTAAAAGAATAGTACTCATAATGACAGGGGTACATGTTTAACGATGTTAAATATGTTTATAAAAAAAAGAAAAAAAAGAGAGGGCAACCAGTTTAAACTGGTGCACAAGGACAACCGGGAGATTGTAATGGTGCTGGTCCGCCACCAAAGATGTACGCGATTAAATATACGGCATCACTTATATTGACGATCCCATTGCCATCACAATCGCCTACACACAATGGATCTGGCGCCGGTCCGCCACCAAAGATATATGATATCAAAAATACCGCATCAGATATATTTATAATACCATTACCATCAGCATCTCCGCAGACGTATTGTACATCAACGATGGTGACGGTACCATCAGTAACCGCGGGGTATATACTTGACCCGGTGGTTGGTGTGTACACGCAGATGTCTAATAGATCAATCACGGTGGTTGTTTCTTCTGTAGCGGTAACATTGAAAAGTACTTTGGCGATGGGTCCGCTGCCGGCTGGTGGCATGTCTTCTACTGGTGGGAACCATACTGCGCCGACTCGTACATATCCGGGGCTGAATTCACCGCCGACGGTGTAGTCTGCAGGGTATGTGTCTGCGATGGTACCGGTGAAGTCATATCCAGCGTATTGGAGTTTGGTGGTGTCGTATTCTAGTTCTACTTGGTAGCCTTGTATGGTGTCATCCCAGCTTCCGGTGATTTCTACGACGAGCCCGTTTTGCCCGATGTTCCCGGTGGTGTCTTCCGCGGTCATCGTATATGCGAGTGGGTTATTAGTTGTTTTTTCAAAGTTAGCAAGAACTGCTGTTCCTGGCAATATTAATGCCATTGCAACAGAAAATGCTATAGCTGCCTTTACATAATGAGTTTTTCCTCTCAAATTTGCCATAAATTTTTCCCCCTTACAGCATACTGTTTAGTGATAATGTAATTAATATTATACTATTTAAATATTTGGAGAAAATACCTCCGTTTTGCATTAAAATCCCCTAATTTAATCTAATTCGATTAATATTTATATATTTGAATATATATAATAATCTGATTTTCGCATCCCAATCTTAGTATATACTTGCTGAGCCGCCTGATTATCCATGCGCACATACAGTTTCAATAAAGAGACACCTTGTTTCCTCGCAAGGTTTTTAATTTCAGTAAACAGCAAGTGAAAGATTTTTTCTCTACGTTTTTTAGGCACTACATATACACTTTGAAGCCACCATATTTGATAATTATACCAATCGCTCCACTCATACGTAATCATAACCTGCCCGATAATTTGATCCTTTTCAACAGAGATGAGATAAAAACCTTTATGTTTATCTTTTAGTAATGATGCAACTCCTTGCAAAGTGGTATCATGGTCAAGGTGTGTCTGCTCTGTTTCCCATGCAAGATGCATATTATTGGTTGCTAGTGATGCAGCATCAGTTAATTCAGCTTTTCTAATAATCATAATATGACAAATATCCTCGTGTCATATAAAACAATGTAGTTTACTCGTCAGAGTATTTTTAAATTAATAAGTGTTATGCTGTTAATTAGGGAGCAATCATGGTTGATATTTCAGATGAAAAACCATTGTTTTGCGAATGCT
>CAZRMY010000081.1:0-7098 GCA_964601295.1 uncultured Thermoplasmatales archaeon
GCACCTTTTATGTCTGGACACAACGCGTCGGCTACATACCTTCCATTCAGTCAAACCTGCAGCAAGCATACACGCAAGGTGATGTCGTGGTGTTTATTAACCCTGTCAAACAGTTCACGAAAGCATCACTGCAAATGACCGCTGAATACCTCACTCAAGGAGGATGCATTCTGCTACTCGACAGTAATGACAACATATATTCAACAGCGAATCAACTGCTCAACCATTTTAATATGTCTTTGTACACGATAACAGTTGGAAATCGAACAAATACCACACAAGAACTGCGAATACAGGGTGGAAAACCTGTCGTGTTCACTAATATATCTAATCCCTCGGGGGTTTATGCACAATTGAGGGAATGGCCGGAAGGCGAGTCTGTAGATAATGGAAGACTTGTGGTGTTAGTGGATTCAAATAAATTCAACGATGACGTACTTGGAGGTCGTTTTACAGAACCAGATGACTATCAACGATCGCTATACAATATAGAATATCATATTTTAGATAACATTTTCTCCAAAAAATAAAAAAATGTAAAAAATCAATATATTTATATAGAGTGTGCTAATAATTATTATTTGGGGTTAAACTATGAAAAAATTTATAGGTATAAGTATTGCGGCTGCTCTACTCCTGGTACTAGCCTCATTAAGCTCAGTAGTAGGAACTATCACACTAACAACAGAGAAAGAACCCATTTCCTCACCATTATTTACCGTACGGAAAAATCAGATGACACAACCAACAGCAAAAACACAGTTAACTACCTCATACCTTGGAAAAGAACATAGCCTGAATCTATTTATTAGCAAGCGAACTATACTTAATCGATATATCGACTACGCCATAAAAGTCCTTAATAATCGGCCACAACTTATCAATGAAATAATGCAGAAAATTGAATCAACACCAGAAATACAATCACTACTAGTCGAACATGACATAACAACAGAAGAAATCAAAGGTGAGATGGAAAGATTAAAAAATCATCCTGATCAGCTTGCTAGTGAACTTGAGGACATGATAATTAACCTACCATTAGATAACGATCCGATGCCCCTTGGTCTATCAACATCTAATCCACTTGGATGTTTTATTCTTATCATCGCTGTACTCCCCGTGTTCATCGTTATAGGTATGATGCTTGCGACAATGACAATTATCACCTGTTTGAATTTAGGAGGCTGCTTTGAAAATCTGATACAAAATATGATAGACAGCTTCATCCAGAATGTCTCTCCACCAGACGCATAAAAAAAAAAGCATACTAAACTGATGCCATACTAGTTCCCGCTCAATTACAGCTATCATATTATAATTTACATCAATGCGATTGTATTTTAAAATCCGACGGAGATATATTTATATATGTTTAGATTGAATAATAATTAGGAAAAGGTATGTTTAATGAATAAATTTAGCTATATATTCTCTGTCGGCATACTACTCTGTATCACCCTACCCGCGGTTACTTGCTATCCGCAATCATTCACGGTTACTGCGATAAGTAAACCATCTGGGCAACAAACTAATGCCTTGAGCATTAAAACTGCTTTGATTCTAAACCCTTCAGAATACATGTACGGAGATCTTCACTGTAAAAAGATACAACAGAATCTCGAAAACATCGGTTTTACTGTCATATATCAGGCAGATGACACCGTAGATATCGAGTATCTAAAACAAGAGCTCGACGTGGATGTTGTATATTTTAACACGCACGCAGGTTACTGGGATACTGATGGTGACGCCCAACCAGACACCATGGTTGTAGCAACTGGTGAACACTGGACAAACGAGACAGAAACGAAATACTCATTTGAAATCGCCCAACACATGGTCGTAAAAGGCGTAATAGCAGAAAATGAATTTGTGTGTCTCACTCCTACATTTATTGAATATTATTATACCAATCAAAGCTTCCCAGAATCGCTCATCTACATGGCAACCTGTGAGGCAGCCTACGACACCTCACTTGCTGATGTGTTTCTCTCCAATGGCGCAGAAACATATATAGGGTGGAGTGGATCAACTATGTTCTGGACTAATAGTATCACATCAGTACTTGCTTTTTCTTTGTTTTCACATGGATGGTCAGTGCAGCAAGTAACCAAACTCATAAGATACGGTGGTGTATACAATAGAATGCTACGATCAAAACTAACATATTTTGGCAACGGCGAACTCGTCATCACAACCAGAACATAGCACGCATTAATTTCTTAGCCCGTTTAGGCAGACCCGGTAGTTCTTTACCCTGAATAAGATTTACCGCTGCTTCTTTAAAAGTGGTAACTGTCTCGTTGAAATACCATCGACCGTAGTTACTATCTGCTCGGGCAGGGCTACCTACATATCCCTCGTTTAACCCGATTTCTTTAAATGTTTTACCGATAAATTTAGGCGAATACAAATCACGATAAATACTCTGCAATCTCGTATATGAAGGGTCCACCAGATATGGATATTGGTAATTCATCACAGATGTTTCCCTGAAGCCAGCATGTACCTCTTTTTTTGTATCAAAACCTACTTTAGGCTCTCGTTTTTCGACTTCTTTATTGTAAAAATATGGGCCCCATGGTTCATAAACGCGTATCGGGAATTGTTTTTCTGCTTTATGCATCCCTGCATATATCCCCTTTAGATGCCCAAGATCCATATGATACGAACAAATAAGATAGTACTTGAAACCAAACTGTGCAAGCGATGTAAGCAAATCATAAACAATTGTTTTCAATGCCTTTACATGCGTAGATATTGTCCCCGGGAAACTCGAAGCTATTTTGGTATATCCAACAGGTATAGAAGGACATAATACGCAGGTAAGTTCAGGGTGATCATGAGAAAGTTGTTTAATGCCCTCTTTAGCCGCTTGTTGAGCAATGAGATAATCTGTACCTACTGGCAGATGAGGGCCATGTTCTTCTAATGGGTTTATAGGTATAAAAAAAATGGTTTTCTCCCGATCATAGGAATCCAGTTGTTTCCAGGTAAGCTCCTCTAGTCTAACTACTCCATTTGTTTGTCTTAATCTTTTATCTTCCTTCAGTGTTATGTAATCACCTCGCAATCAGTTTCATGAATGATAACCGTGTGCTCCCATTGAGTTACAACCCCCTTATTTGCCTCAATAAGCTGAGGGTACTGTCGAATATTTTTAAGCAACATCAATCTCCTTAGCAAACGATCACACCGCGGGTTAAGGCGAGCACACCATCGTTGCGCAAAAGGCAGATTACCAAACTCGGACTTAATTTTTTCTAAAAGCACTCGGGTACTATGATCACGGATAAGCTTTGAACTCACCGACTGAGCATAGTGAAAAATATTACTGCCATCACCTGAAACGACATGCCCCGCACCGTTAGTAGCAAACGGTTCAATAGCAACAGCTGCGTCAACACCCGGTTTATCATGACGATACCAGTTAGCAACATTTGGAACGGACAATCCAGAATGCAAATCATATTGCTCCAAACTATGGCCGGTAAGATTATCTATAGCTCTGAACCCATGGGTGTTAATCTCCTCTTCAATTGCGGTACCAACCACTGCAAAATCAATCCCCGCATGTATCATATTAATCGCTCTATTTAAAGCAGCCTCAGCAGCATTAATCATAGCAGAATAGGTATGGGAATCAATTTCAACTGTCAGTGCAGTATCAGCAATATACCCATTAACATGTGCACCCACATCAACTTTAACCACATCACCTTTATGGAAAAACAAGGTATCCTTGTGGTAGGGACTATAATGCGCCGCTATTTCATTGATAGAAAGATTCACCGGAAATGCAATACCTGCACCCTGGTCACGTATACGTTGCTCAACCCTCTCTGCTACCTCAACAAGTTTAACACCTGGTTTAACAAGAGAACGCCCATATTCTCGTGCATCAGCAGCGATTTTCCCTGCCTGCAGATAACTCTCATAAATCTCCTCATTCATCCCATATAACCTCAAATATCTTCTCAGCGGGGATACGACCCTTTCTTATAATTTGTGGAGATTGCCGTGTCAGATCAACAATCGTTGACGAGGAACCCTGCAGACAACCACCATCAAGATACCAATCAACAGATTTATCTGTAAACTGCATACGAATATCGTTTATAGTATGTTGGGTGGGTTCTCCATGAATATTAGCACTTGTGGCAGTTATCGGACCAAACATACTTAGCAATTGTAATGCAACAGGGTGGTCAGGTATGCGAATAGCAAGGGAATCCTGATTTGAGCATAGTACTTCAAGGTCATCAACTTTCTTTGGAAGAACTAAACATAAAGGCCCTGGTAGAAAACGATCCACCAGTTTCTCCGCAACAGCATCAGTAAATACAAGTTTTTGGAACCACTTTTTATTGGGTATTGCCACCGGCAATGGCAGCTGTAACGGCCTTTGTTTAATCGTAAAAACCTGTTTAACCGCCTCGTCATTAAATATATCCGCACCAAGCCCATAGAGGGTATCAGTTGGATATACTACAATACCACCATGTCGAAGTGCAGAAACCGCGGAAGAAACATCAATCATTTTGATCTACAAGCATACATTACTCTTTCCTTATAAAATCTCCCAAAGTAAGTCCTTTACCCTGAGAATGACCTCCCAGAGAAGAAGGCCGCTGTACCTCTTCTAATAATTTTATGTCAAGTTCTTTTTCAAGTTTCTCAATAAGTTTATCAGATGGGCGGAGTTCACCATTTTCTAATTTAGCAATGGTGACCGTACGTTCACCGATTTTGAAACCAAGCTGCTCTCGATTAAGTGATTTTTTCTTTCGTGCATCACGAATCAACGTAGGCCAATCATCAACAAGTTCTTTATCCATTTTTTCATAAATATCTTTAGAATACGGCTGCGGCCGAGAAGGACGGTGAAAACTTCCTGGTTTAGCAGCTGGTGTTCTTTTTGGCATGGTAATGGATTTTCCATGTTGCATACAGTTTGAACACACCATCATCTTCACACCATCTATCAACGCTGGTGAACATCTTCCTTCTTTACCACAGAGTTCACATTGCATAAAACCCCATCACCTCAAATACAATTTTTTTTTAAATCAAACCGGCTTTTTGCAGGATCATAAGATCTTCTGTGCTTAATTTATCCCCACGTTTAAACTTCTCAAATATTTCATCTGCTTCTTTTTTAGCCGTTGACACATCGGCTTCTTTCTTCTTTTTCCGTTTTGTTGTCTCCGCCTCAGCTAGTTTCCGCTCAAGCTCATGGATAGTGTTAACGCATTCAATGAATTCTTTATGCACTTTGTCGGCTTCAATTTTGGTCATGACTATAGATTCCTGAATTTCGGTAGCACGCCGTGCAGATTTATCTACAGCGTTAAGCATATCAATCATCGCTGAGTGTTCTTCTTGAGCGCGTTTAGCCATTTTTTCGACGGATTCGTGTTGTTTTTCTGCTTTCATTCGCAGTTTCTTTTCTTCTTCAAGTGTTTCTTTAAGTTTTGGATCTTTGTTGAGTTTATCTTCATGATCTTTTATCTGAGCATGAAGATCGCGAATGGTCTCAATGACTTTTTTCTCCTTTTGTGGCGACATCGGCTGAGTCATTTGTTCTGTTTCAAGCTTACGAAGATTTTGCTTTAAATGATGCAGGTTGACACCGATAGTAGAAGAGCGCTGACGTTCTAACTCACTGATTTTTCGTTTATGTTCAGCATGTAATCTGTTTATCTCATTTCGCTGTTCTTTTGCATGTTTTACTCGTTCATTAAATTCATCACGGGTTTTCTTATGAGCAGATATTTTATTACGTAAATCTCTGATTTTAGCGTTTAACGCATCCCGTTCCTCTGCAAGTTTCTTAGATTTTAGATGCAGCTGATCACGCATCTTTTTTAATTTATTTGCTTTTTCTTGCAGTTCATCTTTTTGTGTGCGCATTTCGTCTATGGGTTCGTCCATGTGACGCCTCGAATGTATAATTTAAACCTACCGGAAGAGGTATGTTATGTGAATATATTTATTAAGTATTTCGAATGTGTATTTTAGTATACTCAATGGAAATCAATCAGGCCAAAGTCATTGGTTTTCTGATAATCTACAACTGGTTTTTCGTCGTTGACGAAACATAAGAATGCTATCAATTACCACCGCAAGTATTCCAGTAATAAACACCATGTCCAATACATTAGCACCACCAATTGACGCTGGTTGTAATTTTTCAGTATGATAGCTCAGAAGTTCTGGAAGGCGTAGTACATCTGCTCCAATGAGAACACCGAGGGTTCCTACTACGTAAGCAAATGGTGCTGCTTTGCAATAATTTTTCCACTGGAAAAAAACTGATGATAAACTGGCGATCACCGCGGGTAGTAGCCAGTATGGAAAATAAGAGATAATACCTTTGTTGGGATCTGCGGAGGTAACAAAAAAAGTAATTGCGCTTACAAGAATGAGACCTAAGAGAAGCTTTTTCAAGGCAAATTTATTCTTGTAAATTAAATAAACACATAAAATAATAGGGATAAGTGCTCCGCCGATGTTTATGCTAATCAACCAGTTATTGTACGTAAAAAGATAGATATCAGATAGGTTAAAGCCGTTGATAATGATTGGTGGAAGATATCTTCCCCCTAGAAGAAGTGAGGCAAATATAATAATAAGTGCTTCGCCGGTAGAAAATCCCATATCTTCAAACGCACGAGTCACCACAGAATAAACGAGGTATAAAAGAAATAAAGGAATGATGATTAATAAGAGATAATAACCAAAGGTTAGTAGAATGGACAATTCAGGCATATTAAGCGGGGTCCTGATATCCCAGCTATTTATAAATGTTTTTAGTTGGGAGATATCAAGACGTATAATTTTTTTAATAGTACGATTAATTTAAGGTTTATTGCCGAAACATATATATATTTAATACTACTATACTAACACACTAGAAAAATTTATTCGGGGGTATAAAAATACATGCTACCTAAATTAATTAAAATAGAAGCAGCCGCTATAACGCTTTTTTTGTTAGGAGCACTTTTCCTAGCACCAGCGAGTTCGTTAAATACTGAGATCAGTGACGCAGTTTTAGAAAACTATGATAGGGGTTTTGAACCTACAATTGCT
>CAZRMY010000081.1:7108-8552 GCA_964601295.1 uncultured Thermoplasmatales archaeon
GACGATGATGTAGGACCTGAAAAAATACGCTTAGACACCGATTACTATACTGATAAAGATCAAACTCCCATTGGTGATGGGCCCTATGATCCAGAAGATGCTGGATATCGAAAGGACGCCGGGAGGGAGCTTAAGCGAGCATTTGAAATCTACCCAGGGGAACCTATAGATGATACACCTGGTCGAGGCAACACAGGTAATCTTCTTGATGGGAGCGATGAGGAAGATTGGTATGGTTTTGCCGTTTGTCAAGGTCAAACCATCGATATCACCATGACACCTACTAGCAACTACGATCTGAGCCTCTGGGATGTTGTTGGAGAAGAACAAGCATCCTCATCTAACACGGGTACAACGCCAGAAACTATCAGCTATGTTGCTGGAGCGACCGGTCGATGGTATATGTGTGTTTATGAGGGAGATGGTGCAGTGCAAGGAAATTACACCTTCGATGTGCAACTCCTTGGTCAAAATGATACCGGCATCGGTGACGATGCAGGTGATGATTTTGCTACAGCTACTCCGATAACAGAAGGTATTCACTATGGATATTTAGATATGAATGATGAGCAAGATTGGTATCAATTTTCAGTGGCTGACGGTGAAGGTATTCATTTTTATCTGAGTATGAGTCGGATATCCCGTTATTCAGATTTCGATATCACGTTATACAATCCTAATGGTGAAGAAGTTCACGAAGAAGATTATTACACTGATGACGAGCTATATATCGGTGCTGATATGTCTGGAGATTGGCGGGTAAAAATAGATATATTTCCGGGTTGGTCTGATATTCCACAGCCAACTGAATGGGACTATTATACCTATGGATCAGGTGCATATGAACTTGAATTCATCATCGAATCTGATGGTCCAGCACCACCTGCGCCAATTCCACAGCCTGAAATTACGCCAATTGCAAAAACTTTCAAAATAGCAAACGATCCAGATTCAAACAAAGATGAATGGGGGTATCTTGCATCCGTTCCAGCATGTAATTATTTAGATGGAGGGATGCGATATCTTGCGCCTATCATAGTTGAGGGTGACGACACTTCTACAAATTATTTTGATGACGAAGAAGGATTTGGAGTTGTTGATGATACCACTCAATATCTTTTGGACGACTGGAATACCTATCTTGACTCACATGGTAAAACCGCATTGGAATATGATGTCCCTGAAGATCCGGTTGAGGCTGCAGCGGATATTGCTGTGAACAACTGGGATTCCTCTGACCTTGCAGTGGTTGCTGTAGATGGAAGTGGATTTGAAGATGAAATAACCACTCCTCTAGATAAATCGAAAACACACCGACGGCAAGTTGTTGTTGAGGAAGTAAATGCATCCGATATGCAAGAAATTGGAGGGCAAAATGTTTATCCAATGTTTTTGGGCCCGAAATGGGGCGCAATTAACGTGAGTCTAATACAAGATGACAACC
>CAZRMY010000082.1:0-8212 GCA_964601295.1 uncultured Thermoplasmatales archaeon
GCTCTCACTGTTCGCGGTCCTACCCCAGGTACCGTTAAAAGTTCCTCATAGTTGTGTGGTTGGAAATCATACAATGCTTTCATTTTCTGCCAGTTTATCATCCGGGGCATATCCAGTTGTTCTACACTCGGTTTAACCGTGTTTGGTGTGCTCATCCATGAATCCAATGTCTGCTGGGAAGAGGGTTTAGTTAAGCTCGCCCAGTCCCTTTGAAGGTGCCGTGGGTTATCTTTCACTAAATCAATAGAAATCTGCTGTGCATCCTGGCTGTTATGCGCAGTCATATCCAAGACTGGCAGATGTGAATGATCACCGAGAATAGCGTTATGCGGATCAACAGTAAAACTGCTTAGATCAAGAGAGTTCCAATGATATCGTCGAGCATAACATGTATCAGCATTCATTCCCTGTTGCACCACAGTCCATGCGCCATGTTCTGAAAACAGGATGCAGTGATGATATAACACATGTCCATCTTGTACTGCAGCATTATCAATTTTTGCAGTCATCCGACTCGCATAGGTAAGATCATCTGTCTGAAACGTAGGTAGATTAAAAACATGAGAATACTGGTTTATTTCTGCAAGTGTCTTCTGCGATGCTTTTCCTTTTCCTCCGCCAATTGCGATGCCATGTTCTTCTGGTTGTATTGCTTCTTTTAGAGCGCCGCAGGTAACCGTAGTACACCCTGAGGAATGCCAGTCAAAACCCAAAACACAAGCAAGTGATTGAAACCAAAATGGATCGGAAAAACGTTGGATGATTTCATCCTGTCTGTACTCTTCTGAGATCACCGTTATGATACCCTTGGATAATGCTACCATTCGTTTGAATAACCACCGGGGAGCTGCTCCACCATGCAGCGGTAGATTAGCAACACCTGTTTTCGGCATAGATTTAGTTATTGCAGTGGTATTTAAAAACAGTTATCCACAGGTAGGTGAAAGTATCCTCCTTTCGAAATAAACGTATCGAGAAATATTTATATAAGACTGCTGTTTATATAATATGTAGTTTGGGGGAAACATATGAATAAAAAATTGTTACCGAGGAAATGTTTTGTATCATTACTCTTGAGTGTCTTTTTGTATACAACCTGTTTGTCTGCGGTAGCAGGACATGATTCCGCTTATATGCCGTTAAAATTTGGAGAGGGTACTACGTTGTATGTCGGTGGTGATGGGCCAGGGAATTATTCTACGATTATGGAGGCAGTCTATAACGCGTCAGATGGAGATACCATATTTATCTACAGTGGAACGTACTATGAACATGTTAAGGTGTTTAAACAACTCACCATACGTGGCGAGGATAAAGAAACCGTGGTGATCGATGGTAATGGTACTGGGGAAGTAGTATTGGTGTCAGTTGGTCAGGTAGTAATTGAATCGTGTTCTATTGTGAATGGGGACATGGGTGTTTATTTGGAAAGCGAGGTGTGTAATACTACTATTCATGATACTATCGTAACTGGACATGTACTGCATGGTATCTGTGTTGAGTCGTCATGTGATTACAATGTAATTGATGGAAACCGTATTGCGGATAATGGCGAACATGGGATTCATCTGTCTGGTTTCAATGAGTATAATAGTATAACTAATAATTTTATTTCTGATAACAAAAATGGTTCTCAGCTGCAGGCGTTTGCTTATGGGGAAGTCACAGGTAATACTTTTCAGGATAACCAAGAGTATGCATTATGTTTGATGCTCTGGTGTAATGAGAATAAAATTACGCGAAATAATTTTATTAATAACAACAAAGATGTGTTGTTCTTTACCTCAGTGTTAAACACGTGGCTGCTTAATTATTGGGATAGACCGCGGGTGTTACCAAAGCCGATTTTTGGGATAATGGGAGTAGTCCCCTGGCTTGCTTTTGACTGGCGTCCTGCCTTAGCACCATACGATTATGAGTAATGCCCTCGCTTATAGTGACTAGTAAAGGATGGGATGTGGCAGGCCGATTCTGAAGAAACCTAACGTAGGGAGGAGTAAAACCTGCCAATCTAGTGCGAGCCGGTTCATACAAAAATCCCTATATAAAGCTAACATGTTAAATTGTCAAAATGACATAATGTCATCAAACTAACTGATTAAAGGGGGTTCGATAATTTTCAAATAAAGTATTTATAGCAAATAATGTCAGTAGTAAATACATTAAATATAATGTGTAGTGAATTAACATAGGGGGACGTCAGTTATGCGAATGCTGGTAATCTTTGTAGTTTTCGTGGTAGGTATGAGCATCGCATCTTTTTTTGTTAAACCAGCGATAACAGCGGGAGTGACTATCGTTGGGCTGGCTGCGTTGTATCTGTTTCGTGCGGCTGATGAAGAAACCATATGAGCATGCATGATAGTTTTGAAAACGAATAGCTACGTAGCGCATATATTTTTCAAAAGTTATAAAATGAGACGTGTATCGCAGTTTTAGTTGCATGTCGTCACATAGTAATGCAAAGATAAACATGGTTATGCGATATCTGTTGCGAAAATATTTTTTTCCAAAGTTTTATAAATTTAGATTATATTCAAACTCAGCATTAAATATTGTAAAAGCGGGGGAAATATAATGAAAAAAAGTGTTAGCTTACTATTGTGTATGCTGTTATTAACTACCTCTGGTGCTCTCGCTGATTGGGACCCCGAGGACGGACATAAAATGCATCACCCTCAGCTGCCTGATGTCGACGGCTGGGATGTCTACGCCACATCAGGCGTTCCCGGTTGGCCGAATATTGTTTTGGCTGATGATTGGCGCTGCAGTGAATCAGGGCCGGTGAGTGATATTCATTTCTGGGGATCGTGGCTTCAAGGAACAGAAGGAGATATAGATTTTTTCAAAATTAGTATTCATGAGGATATCCCTGCAAATCCTCCGGATGTGCCTTACAGCCGCCCAGGGAAAATACTGTGGGAACGTGAAATACAAGATTGGCAGACACGTGCATACGATTCACCCGGGCAAGGTTTTTTCTACCCGTATAACGGGGAAGTACTAGACAATGATCATCAGCAATATTTCCAGTATAATATTATGGATATACCAGAACCGTTATACCAGGAGGAGGGAAAGATTTACTGGTTGGCAATCACCGCGTTTGTTAAGGAGTCTGAGCCGGGAACATTTCAGCCTTTATGGGGATGGAAGAACTCTGAGGATCATTGGAATGATGATGCCTGTTGGTCTCGGTTGGATGAAATTGAATGGGTTGACATGTGGGAGCCGCAACCTCCACCTATAACCAACGAGTTTTGGATAACCTTTGATCCGATGGGTAATTTCCTTGAAGGCGGGGGAACAGATTTTTTTGGTGAGGGATGGTATTTCTATCCTGAGAGTAAATGGTGGAATATCTGGTTTTATGATCACCCGTTTGATCCGGGTCGATATAAAGAACTCTTTGTGATGTTTGATATACGTCCGTTAAACCCAGATATGCCGATGTTCGTTGATTTTGCAGTTAACTGGGCTACCGATCAGTGGCCACCAGGTGAAGACCCGCCGATTCCACCAGTTGATGATGAAGACCTGGTGATCGGTCGTGAAATCCTTATCAGTGGTCCTGATGTAGAAGGGCATTATGAATTCCATTACACTATTGAAGCGTATAACCCTGAATGGGTATCAGTGGATGTACGCGGGTATAACTTTGTGATTGAAAATGGTATACTCACTCATGAATGTCTCCCAAATGACCCGGTATCACTTGATCTTGCGTTTGTTATCAATGGAAAAACACCAATTCCTGATCTTGACTGCAAAGGTAAACTCTCCTGGGTTGATATTAAACCCGAAGAAACGGTAACTGCCACTATCTATGTCGAAAACATTGGTGACCCCGGGTCACAACTTGACTGGTCAGTTTGCAGCTGGCCAAGCTGGGGGACCTGGACATTTAGTCCATCAAGTGGCACTGATCTTACCCCTGCAGATGGACAGATTCCAATAACAGTAACGGTGGTAGCACCAAACCAACAAAATGAAGAATTCACTGGCAATGTTACTCTCTGTAACGATGAAAACGCTGCAGATACATGTACCATACCGGTTTCATTGACCACACCACGAAACAGCCCCGTATCTCATCCGTTCATTCTCAGTGTATTTACGTGGCTACTCGAACGCTTCCCAGCATTACAATACCTTCCGATCATCCAACAGCTCAGCACTCGAATCAGTTAAGAGTTCACCACCCCTCTTTTTTCTTTTTTTCTTAACCTAGCTTAAAAAAGGGTTTTAATAGTGAGACGGTGATCTTCTCAAGTAGTATACACCATGGATTCGATAACAATTCTTGATGGATATATAGATGAACCAACCTGCCTGGGAGTACCACCATATATCAGCCCCTACCCACGATATATCGCAGGTGCTATCCATCAGTATGACCCAGACATACCGATCAAGTATCTTACCATCGACCAACTCAGACAGCAGCAAAAACTCCGTCAAATCCTCGCTGAATCATCAATCGTAATCGCTATCGCTGGTATGGTAGTCCCCGGGAGATACCTCTCAGGGTTCCCCGCAAGCCTTAGAGAGCTTACAACTCTTTTAGAACCCCTTTCTAAACCACAGAAGATACTTTGTGGCCCAGCCGCACGGCACGGGTTTGGCATCAAAGGAGGAAAAAAACCCTATGAACTCGCCAACATACCTCATTTATTTGACCTCATCATTGCTGGCGACCCCGAGCTTGTACTCTACCACTTTCTCTGTAACAACCGTGAAAACACAACAGTTAATCCTCAATACCGTCGATCAAACGCACATGACATAGCCGACATGGCCATAAAGGGTGCCAGTATTGTTACGCAGCATCCAAACTTCCCAGAGTATCTCATCTGTGAAATAGAAACATACCGCGGGTGCAGCAGAAGCATCACCGGTGGATGCTCATTTTGCAGTGAACCCTCTAAAGGACCACCTGATTTCCGCCCGATACCCGATATCGTCCTTGAAATACAAGCATTATACACCCAGGGATGCAGACATTTCAGATTGGGCAATCAACCCTGTATTTTCTCATATATGGCACACAATGCAACCAGAACAGAGTTCCCGCGGCCCAACCCACCGGCGATCAAACAACTATTTTCACAAATACGAACAGTAGCCCCTGAGGTAAAAACCCTGCATATCGATAACGCCAACCCAGGTATCATCGCACGCTATCCGCAAGAAGCACAAGATATCGCAGAAACCATCATCCGTTATCACACCCCTGGTGATGTTGCCGCGCTTGGCGTTGAAAGCCTAGACCCCGAGGTAATCACACAAAACAATCTTAAAGCAACACCTGATCAAGTACTCTCGGCTATCAAACTGTTAAACAAGGTTGGTGCACACCGTGGATACAATGGATTACCCGAGCTACTGCCAGGGTTAAACTTTATCTTTGGTCTCCCTAGTGAAACCAAACAGACATACACATTAAATTATGCGTTTTTACAACACATAGTCTCCCAGGGATATCTACTCCGCCGCATCAACCTCAGACAAGTCCTACCGCTCCCAGGAACACGCGTATGGAACCATAAAACCGTAACATACAAACACAAGGCACTATTCAAACAATATAAACGACGCATCAAAGAAACCATTGAGCAACCATTACTCAAACAGCTAGTCCCCCAGGGAACAATACTACGGCAAATATACGCTGAAAAACATGATGGAAAAACCACGTTTGGACGACAACTCGGAAGCTACCCGCTGCTCGTCGGAATCCCTGGCACACTCCCATTACACACCTTTTATGATGTAACCGTAACCAGCCATGGCTACCGATCCATAACAGCATTACCCTACCCGCTTAACATCAATACCGCATCTCTTGAAACCCTCCAAGGGCTCCCGGGTATCGGAAAGAAACGAGCGCTCCGCATACATACCTCACGACCGATACACACCCCTGAAAAACTCATACATATACTAGACGACCCAAATATAGCTCACCAAATGATACCTCTCCTAAAATTTAAAGAACCCTAAGAGAGTTACATAATACGTAAGAAAAAAAAACGGGGGACCTATATGCCAACAGACCGTTTTAACAGCCTGGAAAAAACAATCAACTATACATTTACCAATAAAACACTCCTTGAAAATGCACTCACCCATAAAACCTACGCCTACGAAGCCCCATCACCCATTGAATACAACGAACGACTTGAACTACTCGGTGACAGCCTACTAAATTTTATTGCATCAGAACAACTCTACAAAAGCAACAAATATTTCTCCGAAGGAGAACTCACCCGAAGACGAGCTATAATCGTCAACAACCGTTTTCTCGCAAAACGCGCACATGAGTTAAAAATTGGAGAATACCTTCGATTAGGAAAAGGCGAGCTTAAACAAAATGGATCATGGCATGACAAAAACCTCGCTAACGCGCTGGAAGCATTAATCGGCGCCATATATTTAGATTCAGATCTCGACTATACCAGACAGTTTATTTTACAAAATGTGTTTACCAATAACTTTCAATTCTAAACTAAAAAAATAAGAGAAAGAAGTAGTTTTAAAGACTTATGAGAATACTTCTCACAACTACTCCCAAGAGAAAAATTACTGTAAGCGTTGCTAGATAGAAAAGGGTGGTTTTCCTGTCCTCATCTAACAATATGCGTGTTCCCACCACCTGCTCACCGCATCCTGAATGACAATACTAACATTTAACCTTTTATGTCACATTTTCGTTATTTGACGTAATTGCCCTAAATAACCAAATTAATCTCTTTTATCTGTATATATAGGGACAAATTTATATACAATACTCATATTGTAACGCATTAGTACATTTTGTACAGGGAGGACCAAAAAAATGCGTAAAAATCTGAAATATCCTTTGTTTTTTGTAACTATAGTTGTACTCCTATTTGTTGGATACAGTATCATTGGATCTGGCCTTAGCACAGGTGATAAAAAACAAACAATCCCACTAGCAGACAATAACAATTCAATTCATGCTGATAAGAAAACAGTACCAGATGACATCGAATATTTAACCGAAAAAATAGATGACACTCTACTCATCACATATCATTTTGCCACACCAACAGATATCGAAACCATGAAACAAAAAATCGGGGTAGCTGAACCCCGCAAAAACTACAATATCCGGTATAACAATTACGGAACTGGTTTGGCACCACCAACAGGAGAAGAATATCACTCTATGATTGGAACCTTACGGATAATAGATAATGTAGAATCTACTAAAAAACCTCGTGCTGCAACTGATCTTTCAACCAGTGATTGTTTCCCAGAGGTTAGAAGTCAAGGAAATCAAGGATCATGTGCAGCATTTGCGGTTGCCTATTATAATAACGGATACCAGCAGGCAATTGACTATAACTGGGATGAGGCAAGCAGTGGAAATGATAGTCAGTTGATGAGTCCAGCGTGGATTTATCCTAAAACAAATCATGGTGTAGACGATGGATCTAGTATGTGGCGTAATTCAAAGGTATTGGAATGCATCGGTGGTTGCACCTGGCCTTCGATGGAATATGATGAGGAGAATTGGACAAGCTGGGGAGATGAAACTGCATGGCGTGATGCACCAAAATACCGTGGGAAAACTGTCCGCTATTATTCCAATCACACGTACATAAGTACGGTAAAATATTTTTTAGATGCCGGACAGCCAGTTAACTATAATATGAATGCATCAAACTTTGACCACTGCCTTGGCGATGGCGACGACATCATGAATTCAACCGAGTACAATGGCAGTTGGCATTCAAATCATGCACAAACCCTTGTGGGATATGATGACTCTAAAACATCGGGCAATGATGTTGGGGCTTTCAAGGCAGTAAATTCCTGGGGATCCAACTGGGGAAATGGCGAAGATGATGAAGGAGATTGGAATGGCAATGGCTATTACTGGATAAGCTATGATGCTTTTGAGAACTCAACTAATAGCTCACTATATTTTACAACATTTAATGATAGGGATGATTACGAACCAAAACTATTAGCCACCTGGGAACTTGACCCTCAGGGAAATCGGAGTGCCTATATCGAACTTGGTATTGGAAATGAAACACATACCATGACAAACAAATCTCCCAATCCAAAAGATCAATCCTGGTGGGATGGATACACTGATCAAAATCATCCTTTCCCCGAGTTCATGTGTATCGATATCACCGAGTTTTATGATGACTGGATTGACGGGTATTCGCAGTTT
>CAZRMY010000083.1:0-8161 GCA_964601295.1 uncultured Thermoplasmatales archaeon
ACGATATTACCTAATTGATTTTCCTATCAAAATCAAAAAAGTGCAAAAGTCTTGTCAAACTAAAAACGGTTGTAAATGGTTTCCTCAAACAGTGTACAATGTGCTATCTAATCCGGTGTATTGTGGTTTTCTAAGATGGGAGAATCATATATACAAGAACGGGCATAAGCCAATTATAGATAAAAAGCTATTCAATGAAATACAAGAATTATTAAATAACAAAAAAATATTGTCAAACTACGGGGCTTAAATGAAACATTTAAGAATCACGTTAGAGGACACAGAGTATAAAGAACTACAGAAAGTTAAGGGAACTATGTCATGGCATGATTTGTTAATGACAACAGTTAATATAAACAAACAAAAAAAATAAGGTGTTTAATATATTCGGACATTTAATAATAATACCTAAGCCCGCCCCCGACATACTATTTTCTTAACAAAATAAAACGACAGATTAATATGGTTTTTCTGTATCCGCATTCCAGTTGATCATGGCATTTACACAAGAATTCAAAACTAAAATATTATATGGTATATTCATCGGATCCCTCGTAGCAGCCAACCTTATGGGGCTTAAAGTAGCTGATTTCGGGTTTTTTGATGCAAGCGTCGGGATAATTTTATTCCCACTATTATTCCTTGTTACGGATATAATTGAAGAAGTCTATGGTAAGAAAAAAACACGGGAACTTGTCTTCGTAGGATTCATAACATTAATCATTGTATTGATTGCCACAGTAATCGCAGTGTTATTACCCGCGGCTAATCGTAGTTTTGTAACCTATGACGAATATGCAAAAATCTTTGGCACAACAATACGTATTTTCATTGCAAGTATAACTGGGTTTCTCATTGCTCAGCTTCATGATGTCTGGGCGTTTAACTTCTGGAAAGAAAAAACCAAAGGTAAATACCTCTGGCTACGCAATAATCTCAGTACCATCGTCAGCCAGTTTCTAGATACCACTATCTTTATGTTTATCGCATTCTATGGGATTACAGAGAAATTTACTACAGTTTATGTTTTCAGTCTTATAATCCCCTACTGGCTAGTCAAAGTACTCTTTGCCCTCTTTGACACTCCATTTTGCTATCTTGGTGTACGCTGGCTACGAGGTTCAAAAAAGTCATCATAAAAAAAAAACTCCCATTACCTTTTTATGAATGCGGAATATTACGGCAGGATTGTGAGGTTTTATGGACTGGTATAAAGAAGCAGAATTCATCCGGAAAAAAGCAAAAGAAAACAACCGGTATTTCGCAGATTCCCTCCCGATGATAGCCAGCGAAAACGTGCTCTCACCACTCTGCCGGGAGATGTTAGTCACTGATTTCCACGGACGATACGCTGAGGGAACACCCAATCATCGCTATTATGAAGGATGCAAATATTTCGATGAAGTAGAACTCAAAGCAATGGAACTGGCGAAAAAACTCTTCAACTGTCACTATGCTGATGTGCGACCCACCGCAGGGACCACCGCAAACATCGGGATTTTAAAAGCACTAATTAAACCCGGTGAAACCGCCTGCGTCCTAGACCTAGCAAATGGTGCACATATCTCATTTGGCAAATGGGGTGGCGCGGGAGTACGCGGTATCAACCTGATATCTTATCCATTTAACGACCAAGAGATGAACATCGATGTCGATGGCGCAGTAAAACTGATTAAAAAAGTAAAACCAAAGCTTGCGCTAAACGGACGCTCAGTATTCTTATTTCCCAGTCCGATCAAAGAAATCGCTGAAGCCGCTCATGAGGTCGGAGCATACCTCATCTACGATGCTGCACATGTCCTTGGATTAATCGGCGGTAAACAATTTCAAGACCCCCTCCGCGAAGGAGCAGATGTAATGAGCGGAAGCACCCATAAAACACTCCCCGGCCCACAAGGCGGAATGCTGGTTTCAGATCACACCGGCGATACCGATGAAGATAAAAGTTTTCTGCGGAAACTCGGGTTTGGCATATTCCCCGGTGTTACTTCCTCATACCACCTTCATCATGTCGCCGCAAAAGCAATCGCCTTTGCAGAACACCTGAAATTCGGTGAAGCATACGCAAAACAGACTATAAAAAACGCACAACAACTCGGAGCAGCACTCAGCGAACAAGGCTTCAACGTATTCGGCGAAAAACTCGGGTTCACCCAATCACATCAAATCTTACTTGGAATCGGCCCGGGTAAAGGCAAAGAAGCAGCAAAACAACTCGAACAAGCTGGGATTATCACCAACATGAACACCATCCCCGGTGACACCGACCCACTAAACCCTTCAGGACTACGACTCGGTACACCCGAACTCACCCGTATCGGTATGAAAGAATCTGAAATGGATGAAGTCGCCGAGTTTTACAAAAGAACCCTCCTAGACAACGAAAACCCCCAGCAGATCAAACAAGATGTTAAAACCTTCCGGGAAGACTACCAAGACCTCCATTACTGTTTCACAAAAAACTTCCGTGGCTACGATTTCCACACCCTCGTATAACCATGCACATTGGCATCACCGGAACACCGGGAACAGGCAAAACCACTGCGGCACACAACCTCAGAAAAAACGGCTACCAAGTCATCGATATAAACACACTGGCAAAACAACAGCACTGCATAACCGGAAAAGACACCAAAAGAGACACACTCCTCATAGACACAGCAAAACTAGACACATACCTAACAACACAAAAGCCCGCTACTACAGAACCATTGTTTTTCGAAGGACACATCACTCATCATCTCACCACAATGGATAAAATAATCATCCTCCGCTGCCATCCACACACCCTAAAAAAACGACTACACATCAAAAACTGGACCGCAGACAAAATAACCGAAAACCTACACGCGGAAACTCTTGATGTTATCCTCTGTGAAGCAACACAAAAACACCAGCCACAGGATATATTCGAAATAAACACTACCACTCTAACCCCACCACAAGTAACCACCGCACTCCAAGAAATCATCATCAACAACTTCAACCCACTACCAAAATACTCCATCGGACAGCTCGACTGGTCCGAAGAAATATTAAAAGACTAACCCCTTCTCAGATGTGACCAAACCATGGTGCTTGATACCCAACGAGAACATGTCGACCCGCTCCTCTCAAAAATAGCAGCCTATTTCACCCATGTACACCCAGATGTGCTCACCTGGCTGGCCCTCTTATTCGCCATACTTGCCGGCATCTTCTTCTACTTTTCCCACCCCACAACTGAACTCACCACGTATTATTTACTTCTCGGCGCATTCTTCGTATTCTGCAACGGGTTATTCGACGCAATAGACGGAAAAGTCGCAAAAATCACCCATACAATCTCAAAACGCGGTGACTTCCTCGATCACGCTCTTGACCGCTACGCTGATGTATTCATCATCGGCGGCATCGCCCTCAGCAGCTGGTGCCGCCCAAGCATTGGATTTCTTGCTATCATCGGTGTCCTACTCACCAGCTACATGGGAACACAAGCCCAAGCCATCGGCTACCAACGCAACTACTCCGGTCTCCTCGGCCGCGCAGACCGCATCGTATTACTCATGATCATACCACCCGTGCAACATCTCAGCTTACAACACTCAACCGGGTACATCCTAGACATCAGCATGATCGAATGGATACTCATTTATTTCGCTATCATGGGCAACATCACCGCCGTACAACGCTTCATTACCACCTTACACTGGTTTTCACAAAAAAAGAAAAAATAAAACGCTTGAAAGCAGAGACCATGGTGGATACCAAATATCCCCATGCTCTCTCCACAGCAATGATAACGATCGATACCAAATACCTCCGTTATCACACACCATCAAGCATGTTACTCTTTATCACTACTACTATTTAAATATACCCTGACAAAACGACAAAAACACCCATTTCTTCAAAAAAAATTAAGAGTAATCTACATATGCACCTACATATCCATCTACACATACACCTACATACCCCCCCCTCAAACATATACAAAACATTTATCAACCCAACCTATTACTTCAAATCATCACATAAAATAAAAAATAAAAGATGCAAGACCATGAACACAACCACCCAACCAGCAATACTCATATCCCTTAGCACCAACACCAGCGAAATAACCCAATTAGCACACACACTCAACTACACCATCACACACACCATCATACAAAAAAGAAGCAAACCTGATGTCAACAGCTATATCGGACCAGGTAAACTCACCGAACTACAAAACTACTTAGAAAACAACCCCGCCAACGCCATCATAATAGACGGAGAACTCAAACCCTCACAATGGTTCAATCTCGAACGCACGCTCAACATCCCGGTCTACGACCGCCTCCGCCTTATCCTTGCCATATTCAACGAACATGCCGAACGTAAAGAAGCAAAACTCCAAGTGGAACTCGCCCAACTACACTATGAACGACCCTTCGTCCGAGAACTCATCCACCGCACCCGTGCTGGCGAACACCCCGGCTTCATGGCAGGCGGCGGATACCAAGTCGACGACTACTACGAAAAAATCAAAAAACAAATGAAAAAAATACGCACCGAACTAGACACCATACGAACAGACCGCGCCCTTCAACGACAAAACCGACACCAAAGCGGTTTTTACCTTGTTTCCCTCACCGGCTATACCAACGCAGGAAAAAGCCAACTACTCAACCAACTATCCGAGGAAAACGTCAAAGTCGAAGGAAAATTATTTTCAACCCTTTCAACCACCACCAGAAGAATCACCCAACGACATAACTCAAAAAAAATACCCATCCTCCTCACTGATACCGTCGGCTTTATACAAAACCTTCCCGCCTGGATTATCGACGCATTTCATTCCACCCTCGAAGAGATCACCCTCGCCGACCTCATAATATTAGTCATCGATGGTAGCGAAAAACCCCGTCTCATCCACCAAAAACTCACAACATCCTACCAAGAACTCCAAGAGATACACGCCACTGCACCCATCCTAATAGCATTCAACAAAATCGACAAACTCTCAAAACAACAACGTACCACACGCCTCAACTATCTCATCGACAACAACCTTGCAACAAAAAATACCCTTCTACCCATCTCAGCAAAACAAAACATCAACCTAGAGGCACTTACCCAAAAACTCTACACCCTGATCCCCCAACGAACAACCCTCCATATAACACTCCCAAACACTGAAGAAGTACACTCCTTCATCTCACAAATCCACGAACAAGCATACGTACAAGACATCACCTATGGAACCACCATCGACATGCACATTGAAATCAATCAAAAAATCAAAGACAGTATCATCGGTCAAGCACAAAAACTAAACGGAACAATACTATAGATCAGAAAAAACAAAAAGTTTTTACCCTGTAAAATATTGCGCAAGAAATTGTGGAGGCATATAAATTATGAAACTACAAGATTTAATCACCGTAAAAGAAATACTATTACTCCTAGGGCTCATTCTTATAGGAATACTCGGCCGTTACCTACTCGTGGGCTTTGGATTACAACCATTCCCTAACTTTGAAATAATCATGGTACTCACCTTTATTGCAGCAGTATACATACGACCTACCCTCGCTTTTCTGGTACCCTTAGCGAGTATGATCGGCAGCGATCTGATTATTGGCAACCCAATATTTACTGGTAGTCAGATGAACCAAATAGTACTATTCACCTACTCGGGTTTTGCATTTATCGCAGTAATCAATATTTTGAAACGCAAGCAACTAAAAAACGCATTCGGCAAACTCCAGGTAAAAACAATTGGTATCGCCGCAGGCTTAGGAGTCGGCATGGTACTATTGTATGATATTTGGACGAATCTGGGCTGGTGGTATCTGATCTATCCACATAACGTACAAACGCTTACCGCTGTATTTACTGCAGGGGCCCCATTTATGGTGTATCACGCACTATCTGGTGCGATTACCTTTGTTGTGATTGGCATACCCGCAATACTCTTGTTGTCACACAAACACCTTGTGGATATCCCCCATTCTCAAAACATTCGACATACCATACCTGCGTTGATAGCGGTAATCTGTTTGATTGTTCTTGCTTTTTCAGGTTCAGCAGTGCAGGTACCACAGAAAACCGAAATGTGGCTTGAACACGCAGATGCCACAAGTGTCACCATCATAATACAAGGAGACACCTGGAGGGTAACCGATAACATAGTCTCAGTGCATGGAGATACCGCGTATACACTGCTTGAAGCATGCTGTAAACGCAATAATATCCAAGTAAAATCCACGTATTACGCTGAGTTTGACTCAAAACTCGTTGATGGAATTCACACCTGTACTAATGGAGACGAAAACAGGTATTGGCAGTACTATGTCAATGACGAAATACCCATGGTTGGTGCTGATGCCTATGAAGTACATAATGGGGATAAACTCCTCTGGAGTTTTGAGGTTATATCCTACTAATATTTGATAAAGTTTATATCCAATGATGAGATAAAGGATTGAGAGGTTTGGTATATGGCAATAGGGTTTGTATTGATTAGCGCAGCGCCAGCACGTGAGCATGAAGTCTACAATAAACTCTCCAAGGTTCCACAGATAATCGAACTGCATCCCTTATTTGGCGAATACGATCTTATCGCAAAAATACAAGCAGAAGATTTTGAGAAACTCGGTGATATCGTAGTCAATAAAATCCGCTCCATAGAAGGAGTAATCGATACCAAAACCCTAACTGGAACTAAATTCTAAGGAGGCAGAAAATAAGATGGCAGATATAGTAAACTACTTTCTGAGCATGTTAATGCTAGTGTTTTCAATAGCAAGCATTATCGCAGGTATCTTCACTGCATATTTCGGCTCAGGGAAAAGCAGAGCAGTCGGCGGAATTCTGATCATCTTAGGTTTAATTGTTTTCGTATTATTCCTAGGATTCGCCGGTGTACTCCCACTTGCATCGCTTGGCATAAACACAATGTTTTCGGGGTACATTATCAACGGAATTGTTGCCGTGATCGGTGCACTCGTCGGAGCACTCATAGCATTAGGTATTTTCCTACTTGCTATAATGAAAGCTTAAAGCAGCATATCCAGAAAATACTGGTGAATCCGCGGGTCGCCTGACAACTCAGGATGAAACGCTAAGGCTAGGGACTGCTGTTGCCTAGCCGCAACAATTTTTTTTCCACTTTTTGCCAATACTTTACATGTCCCATCTACTTTTGTTATAACTGGCGCCCGAATAAATACCGCAGGATACCTTGTGTTCAACCCATAAAACTCAATAGCCTGCTCAAAAGATTCATATTGACGGCCAAATGCATTCCGTTCCACCACCATGTCCATTACATGTAACAAAAAAACATCATCGGAAGGATGCTCAAGTTTAGAGGAAAGAAGCACACAACCCGCACACGTACCCATGACAAAAAGGTCCTTGGAATCAAGTCGTTTTTTAAGTGCAGTATCCAATTGAAACTTATGCATCATTTTAGAGATAGTGCTACTTTCACCACCAGGGATAATCAACGCGTCAACAGTGATGAGATCCTGTGGTTTACGTACGATAGTGACCTTTCCAGGGGCCCCCTCAAGTTTAAGCGACTGCTGCATCATCGCAACATGTTCTGATACCGCACCCTGAAGCCCAAGAACACCGATGGAGGTTTCTACCATCCTCGTCCCTGCAACATTTGTTCTTTGGGAATTGACTCTATCTCGATACCCGGCATTGCATCACCAAGATTTTTACTTACTTTAGCAATCACCTCGGGATCATCAAAATGCGCTACAGCTTCAACGATAGCATGCGCTCGCTGCTTAGGGTTTTTTGATTTAAAAATACCAGAACCAACAAACACACCATCACTCCCAAGTTGCATCATAAGTGCGGCATCTGCCGGAGTAGCTATACCGCCCGCTGCAAAATTTACTACAGGCAAACGATGATGCGTGTTTTTAATGTCATTAATAATTTCAAATAATCCTTCTTTAACGTGTTTAAGCGTATAATCAGCAAAAACACGCGTTTCCTCTTCAACAGGATTATCTGTGTATGTTTTCACTGCATTCACATAACTCTCAGCATAGGTAGAAGCAAGCATCTGTAATCGTTCTGTATCCATATGCGCTAGCTGTGCAATCATGCTTGAAACTCCGCGATGATGCCGTACTGCTTCAATTATATTACCCGTTCCTGCTTCCCCTTTGGT